>NZ_JACART010000164.1:0-304 GCF_013386445.1 Pseudomonas sp. P7759 | reverse complement strand
CTGTGCCGTCTGCTTCGAGGGCTTTTTCAAGTGCTTTCCACGACAGTGTCGCACATTTGATACGAGCCGGAAACTTGGATACACCTGATAACATCATGGCGTCCCCTAGTTCGTGTTTGTGTTCAGCTTCTTCTCCCTGAACGACACCAGAAAATTCATCTGCAAGCATCAAGGCGTCTTCTATCGACTTCCCTAATATTGCGTCTGTCATCATACTGGCACTGGACATCGATATCGTGCAGCCACTGCCTTCGAAACGGACATCTGTTATAATATTCTCTTCAATTGCCATCTGAACCTGGAT
>NZ_JACART010000020.1:0-104556 GCF_013386445.1 Pseudomonas sp. P7759 | reverse complement strand
CCCGCTCCCACACTTGATCGAGTTCCAGCATGAGAATGCGGTTCAATGTGGGAGCGGGCTTGCTCGCGAAGGGGGCAGAAAAATCAGCAAAAAACTAGGCAGACACCCCCGCATCCGCCATCAACCCCACCCCTTCGATCGCCGTGATCGCACACTGCTCATCAATGTCCGACGTATCCCCGCTGATCCCGATCGCCCCCAGCACCGCGCCTTCCTGATTTCGAATCAATACCCCACCCGGCGCAGGCACCACGCTGCCCTGCCCCAGGCTGTTCAGCGCCGCGATAAACGCCGGCCGTTGCTGCGCGTCCAGTGCCAGCAGGCGTGAGCCCTTGCCCAGGGCAATTGCACCCCAGGCCTTGCCGATGGCGATTTGCGGGCGCAGCAGGCTGGCGCCGTCTTCGCGTTGCAGGGTGATCAAGTGACCGCCGCTGTCGAGCACGGCGATGGTCAGCGGTGCAGCGGAAATGGTGCGCCCTGCACTGAGGGCCTGGCTGGCCAGTTGGGTGGCGAGTTTCAAGGTTAAAGCGCTCATGGTGCCGTCCTTCTTTTGTTATTGGGAAAGCGATGGAGGTCTGAATGATCAGATGCTCGATCAAACAAATAGAACACAATGACTTTTGATTTTGTATACAATATTTTCGCACAAAGGCTCCATACGTCGAAAAAAGCGGTTCCGGCGAACGCGAAGGCCAGTTTATAAAATGCATTGACCTATGCCGCTCGCCGTGAATACACTTTGACCAGACACCACTTGTATACAATTACAAAACGCAAGAGGCACCAATATCATGAGCAAAATGAGAGCAATCGAAGCCGCTGTCCTGGTGATGCGTCGCGAAGGTGTGGACACCGCCTTCGGTATCCCAGGCGCCGCAATCAACCCGCTGTATTCGGCCTTGCAGAAAGTGGGTGGCATCGATCACGTCCTTGCTCGCCACGTTGAAGGCGCCTCCCACATGGCCGAGGGCTACACCCGCACCAAGGCCGGCAATATCGGCGTGTGCATCGGCACCTCGGGCCCGGCAGGCACTGACATGGTCACCGGCCTGTACAGCGCCTCGGCCGACTCGATCCCGATCCTGTGCATCACCGGTCAAGCGCCCCGCGCCCGGATGCACAAGGAAGACTTCCAGGCCGTGGACATCACCAGCATCGTCAAGCCGGTGACCAAGTGGGCAACCACCGTCCTGGAACCGGGCCAAGTGCCGTACGCCTTCCAGAAAGCCTTCTATGAAATGCGCTCCGGCCGCCCAGGCCCGGTGTTGATCGACCTGCCGTTCGACGTGCAGATGGCCGAGATCGAATTCGACATCGACGCCTACCAACCGCTGCCTCTGGCCAAGCCACTGGCCACCCGCGTGCAGGTGGAAAAAGCCCTGGCGCTGCTGGACCAGGCCGAACGCCCACTGCTGGTGAGCGGTGGCGGCGTGATCAATGCCGACGCCAGCGAGTTGCTGGTGGAATTTGCTGAACTGACTGGCATTCCGGTGATCCCGACCCTGATGGGCTGGGGCACCATTGCGGACGATCACCCACAGATGGTTGGCATGGTCGGCCTGCAGACGTCCCACCGTTATGGCAACGCAACGATGCTCAAGTCGGACGTGGTGCTGGGCATCGGTAACCGTTGGGCCAACCGCCACACCGGTTCGGTCGAGGTGTACACCGAAGGCCGCAAATTCATCCACGTCGACATCGAGCCGACCCAGATTGGCCGCGTCTTCACCCCGGACCTGGGTATCGTGTCCGACGCCGGTTCCGCGCTGACTATGTTCATTGAAGTGGCCCGCGAGTGGAAAGCTGCCGGCAAACTCAAGGACCGCAGCGCCTGGCTCAATGACTGCCAGCAACGCAAAGCCACCCTGCACCGCAAGACTCACTTCGACAACGTGCCGGTCAAGCCACAGCGGGTGTATGAAGAAATGAACCAGGTGTTCGGCAAAGACACCTGCTACGTCAGCACCATCGGCCTGTCGCAGATTGCCGGCGCGCAGTTCCTGCACGTGTACAAGCCACGCCACTGGATCAACTGCGGCCAGGCCGGCCCGTTGGGTTGGACCATTCCCGCCGCCCTCGGCGTGGTCAAGGCCGACCCGAGCCGCAAAGTGGTGGCGTTGTCCGGCGACTACGACTTCCAGTTCATGATCGAAGAACTGGCGGTGGGCGCGCAGTTCAAGCTGCCGTACATCCACGTGGTGGTGAACAACTCCTACCTCGGCCTGATCCGCCAGGCCCAGCGCGGGTTTGAAATGGACTACTGCGTGCAGCTGTCCTTCGACAACCTCAATGCGCCGGAACTCAATGGCTATGGCGTAGACCACGTGGCCGTCGCCGAAGGCCTGGGTTGCAAGGCCCTGCGCGTGTTCGAGCCAAGCCAGATCGCGCCGGCCCTGCGTCGCGCCGAGGAAATGATCGAAGAATTCAAGGTGCCGGTGATCGTTGAGATTATTCTGGAGCGCGTGACCAATATTTCCATGGGCACCGAGATCAACGCCGTCAACGAATTCGAAGATCTGGCACTGGTCGGCAACGATGCGCCGACTGCCATTTCCCTACTCGATTAAGGAGAACCTTATGCCGCGTTTCGCCGCCAACCTGTCCATGCTGTTTACCGAACAGGACTTTCTTGCCCGTTTCAAAGCGGCCGCCGACGCTGGCTTCCAAGGCGTCGAGTACCTGTTCCCCTATGAATTCAGCTCTGCCGAAATCAAGGCGCAACTCGACGCCCACGGCCTGACCCAGGTGCTGTTCAACCTGCCGGCCGGTGACTGGGCCAAGGGCGAACGCGGCCTGGCCTGCCACCCGGACCGGGTCGAAGAATTCCGTGCCGGGGTCAAGCTGGCTATCGCCTACGCCCAGGTGCTGGGCAATACCCAGATCAACTGCCTGGCGGGCATCCGGCCACACGGTGTTGACGACGAAACCCTGGAAAAAACCTTCGTCGCCAACCTCAAGTACGCCGCTGAAAAACTGCAAGCCGTGGGCATCAAGCTGGTGATGGAAGCGATCAACACCCGCGACATCCCAGGCTTCTACCTGAACAACACGGCGCAAGCCCTGTCGATTCGCGAACAGGTGGGCAGCGCCAACCTGTTCCTGCAGTACGACATCTATCACATGCAAATCATGGAAGGCGACCTGGCCCGCACCATGGCCGCTCACCTGGGTGAGATCAACCACATCCAGCTGGCGGACAACCCTGGGCGCAACGAGCCGGGCACCGGTGAGATCAACTACCGCTTCCTGTTCGAACATTTGGACCGCATCGGCTACACGGGTTGGGTCGGCTGTGAGTACAAGCCGTTGACCACCACCGAAGCGGGTTTGGGTTGGTTGAAGACCCACAACGCCATCTAAACAGAGGATTTCTTCATGGCTAAAATCGGATTTATCGGCACCGGCATCATGGGTCAACCCATGGCCGCCAACCTGCAGAAAGCAGGTCACCAACTGTTCCTCTCCGAGCACCACGGCAAGGCGCCGCAAGCGCTGATCGACGCTGGCGCGGTGGCCCTGGCCAACCCGCAGCAGGTTGCGCAGGAAGCCGAGTTCATCATCGTGATGGTGCCGGACACCCCGCAGGTCGACGACGTACTGTTCCGCAAAGACGGCGTCGCGGCCGGCCTGTCGCCGAACAAAGTGGTGATCGACATGAGTTCGATCTCCCCTACCGCCACCAAGGCGTTCGCCGCCAAGATCAACGAGACCGGCGCGCAGTACCTGGATGCCCCGGTGTCCGGTGGTGAAGTCGGCGCCAAGGCCGGCACTTTGAGCATCATGATCGGTGGCGAGCCACAGACCTTCGAACGCGCGCTGCCGCTGTTCCAGGCAATGGGCAAGAACATCACGTTGGTGGGTGGCAATGGCGATGGCCAGACCGCCAAGGTGGCCAACCAGATCATCGTGGCGCTGAACATCCAGGCGGTGGCGGAAGCGCTGCTGTTCGCCGCCAAGAACGGCGCCGACCCGGCCAAGGTGCGGGAAGCGTTGATGGGCGGATTTGCTTCGTCGAAAATCCTCGAAGTGCATGGCGAGCGCATGATCAAGGGCACTTTTGACCCGGGTTTCCGCATCAACCTGCACCAGAAGGACCTCAACCTGGCGCTGGCCGGTGCCAAGGAACTGGGGATCAACCTGCCGAACACCGCCGGTACGCAGCAGGTATTCAGTACGTGCACCGCGATTGGCGGCGGCAACTGGGACCACTCGGCGCTGATCAAAGGCCTGGAACATATGGCGAATTTCTCGATTCGCGAGAAGTAATACACGCCGCTCCTACCTTTGAAATGCGGTCGAATGTGGGAGCGGGCTTGCTCGCGAAAGCGGTGTATCCGTCAACATGGATGTTGGATGTCAGTCCGCATTCGCGAGCAAGCCCGCTCCCACATTTGATCGCATTCCAGTTCCTGAAATTGAAGCACCTCTAATAACAAAAAATCCCCGGGAGCCCGCTTATGTCGGTCGATCCGCAACATCTGCTTCGCGAGCTGTTTGCCACAGCCATCGACGCTGCCCACCCCCGGCAAGTCCTTGAACCCTACCTGCCCGCCGACCGCAGCGGCCGTGTGATCGTGATCGGCGCCGGCAAGGCCGCCGCCGCCATGGCGCTGGTCGTGGAAAACGTCTGGCAGGGCGAAGTCACCGGCCTGGTCGTCACCCGTTACGGCCACGGCGCGCCCTGCAAGAAAATCGAAGTGGTCGAGGCCGCACACCCGGTGCCCGACGCTGCCGGCCTGGCCGTGGCCGAGCGCGTATTGGCACTGATCAGCAACCTGACGGAAGACGACCGCGTGATCTTCCTGCTGTCCGGCGGTGGCTCTGCGCTGCTGGCGTTGCCCGCAGAAGGCATCACCCTGGCCGATAAACAGGCCATCAACAAAGCCCTGCTCAAGTCCGGCGCGACCATTGGCGAGATGAATTGCGTGCGCAAGCACCTCTCGGCCATCAAGGGCGGCCGACTGGCGAAAGCCGCATGGCCCGCCACGGTCTACACCTACGCGATTTCCGATGTGCCCGGCGACCAGGCCACGGTGATTGCCTCCGGCCCCACGGTCGGTGACCCGAGCACGTCGCAACAGGCGCTGGCGATTCTCAAGCGTTACAACATCGACGCCCCCGCCTCGGTACGCAGCTGGTTGCAGAACCCGGCCTCGGAAACCGTCAAGCCCGGCGACCCGGTACTCGCCCGCAGCCACTTCCAATTGATCGCCCGCCCCCAGCAATCCCTGGAAGCGGTGGCGGTAAAAGTCCGCCAGGCCGGTTTCAGCCCGTTGATCCTCGGCGACCTCGAAGGCGAAGCACGGGACGTGGCCAAGGTACACGCCGGTATCGCCCGGCAGATCGTGCAACACGGCCAGCCCTTGGCGGCGCCGTGCGTGATCCTCTCCGGCGGCGAAACCACCGTGACCGTGCGCGGCAATGGCCGTGGCGGGCGCAATGCGGAATTCCTGTTGAGCCTCACCGACAGCCTCAAGGGCCTGCCCGGCGTGTACGCGCTGGCCGGTGACACCGACGGCATCGACGGCTCGGAAGACAACGCCGGCGCCATCATGACGCCGTGCAGTTATTCGCGCGCCGAAGCCCTCGGGCTGTCGGCCAGCGATGAGCTGGATAACAACAACGGCTACGGCTATTTCGCTGCCCTCGACGGTTTGATCATCACCGAGCCCACGCGCACCAACGTCAACGACTTCCGCGCCATCCTGATCCTTGAGACTGCCAAACATGACGCCTGACAAGAAGGTCAAAATCCTCGCCACCCTGGGCCCGGCCACCGACGGTATCGATGACATCCGAGAGCTGGTGGAAGCCGGGGTGAACATCTTCCGGCTCAATTTCAGCCACGGCGACCACGCCGACCATGCCCAGCGCTACCAATGGATTCGCCAGGTCGAGCGCCAGCTGAATTACCCACTGGGCATCCTCATGGACCTGCAAGGGCCGAAACTGCGCGTCGGACGCTTTGCCGAGGGCAAGGTGCAACTGGTGCGCGGCCAGGCGTTGCGCCTGGACCTGGATGAAACACCAGGCGACCAGCGTCGGGTCAACCTGCCCCACCCGGAAATCATCGCGGCGCTGGAACCCGGTATGGATCTGCTGCTGGACGATGGCAAGCTGCGCCTGCGGGTCATCACCAAACATGCCGACGCCATCGACACCACCGTGCTCAATGGCGGTGAATTGTCTGATCGCAAAGGCGTGAACGTCCCACAAGCCCTGTTGGAACTCAGCCCATTGACCGCCAAGGATCGGCGCGATTTGAGCTTCGGCCTGGAGCTGGGCGTGGATTGGGTGGCGCTGTCGTTCGTGCAACGCCCGGAAGACATTCGCGAAGCCCGCGAGCTGATCGGCGACAAGGCGTTCCTGATGGCCAAGATCGAGAAACCCTCGGCCGTGCAGCGCCTGCAGGAAATCGCCGAACTGAGCGACGCGATCATGGTGGCCAGAGGCGACCTGGGCGTGGAAGTGCCGGCCGAGAGCGTGCCGCAGATCCAGAAGGACATCATCAGCACCTGCCGCCAACTGGGTAAACCTGTGGTGGTGGCGACGCAGATGCTGGAGTCGATGCGCTTCTCACCGGCGCCAACCCGTGCCGAAGTCACCGATGTCGCCAATGCCGTGGCCGAAGGTGCGGACGCGGTGATGCTGTCGGCGGAAACCGCGTCCGGCGAATACCCGCTGGAAGCCGTACAGATGATGAGCAAGATCATCCGCCAGGTGGAAAACGGCCCGGATTACCAGGCGCAACTGGATGTCAGCCGACCCAAGGCGGATGCCACGGTGTCGGACGCCATCAGCTGTGCGATCCGCCGCATCAGCAGCATCCTGCCGGTGGCGGTGCTGGTGAACTACAGCGAGTCGGGCAGCTCCAGCCTGCGCGCGGCGCGGGAACGGCCGGTGGCGCCAATCCTCAACCTCACGCCCAACCTGTCCACGGCCCGACGGTTGAGCGTGGCGTGGGGTGTGCATTCGGTGGTCAATGATCGGCTGCGCCAGGTGGATGAGGTCTGTTCCACGGCGCTGGAGATCGCCCAGGCACAGGGCATGGCGGAGCGTGGGGATACATTGGTGATTACGGCGGGGGTGCCGTTCGGGCAGCCGGGGTCGACCAACTCTTTGCGTATAGAGACTTTGATCTAGCGCCTGTAAGGGCCTCTTCGCGAGCAAGCCCGCTCCCACATTTCGATCACGGTTCGACATGACGACTCGGTCAAATGTGGGAGCGGGCTTGCTCGCGAAGGGGACAACTCGGTCTCACTGACTAACCACCATGCACAACCCCACCTGCCCCGACTGGGCCGAAGCCCTGCTCAACGGCTTCAGCCAGATCTTCCTGCAACGCCAGCCACTGTGCGGCCTGCTGTGCCTGCTGGCGATCCTGATCGGCGCGCCGACCTTATTGGGCGGTGCGTTGCTGGGTGGCGTGGCGGGATTGCTCACGGCCCAGCGTCGCGGTTATCCCAAGACCGAGCGCCAGGCCGGGCTGTATAGCTATAACGGCGTGCTGCTGGGTTTGTTGATCAGCCAGCACTTTGCCTGGTCGGCCTTACTGCCGCCGCTGATCCTGGCGTGCGCCGGCTTGAGCGCGATCCTGACCCGGCAATGGTTGAAACGCGCCAGTCAGCCCAACGACTTGCCCGCCTACACCGCGCCTTTTGTCGGCCTGGGTTGGTTGCTGCTGGGCACGGTGCCGGAGAGCACTTTTGCCCTGAGCGAACCCGACACCTTGGCCGTCCTTACCGCGCCTTTAACCGGACTCGCGCAAATCATGTTGTTGGACCAGCCCGTATCAGGCGCGCTGATTGCGCTGGGCCTGTGGCTGGCCAACCGTCGCGCCGCCACTTGGGCCTTGATCGGCGCCAGTGTCGGCGTGCTGATCGCGCTGTGGCTGGACGAACCCGCCAGCGCCCTCCTCGGCCTGCACAGCTACAACCCGGCGCTGGCTGCCGTGGCGTTGAGCCAGGTACGTCGCCAGCCCTGGCAGCCGCTGCTCGGCATCCTGTTGGCGATCATCCTCACACCGGGTTTTGCCGCCCTGCACCTGCCTGCGCTGACCGCGCCGTTCATCCTCGCCTGTTGGCTGGTGCGTGCAGGCGCTCGGGTGCTGCGCAAACCCTGCATGGACAGCCCCTTCGAATCCCCCTAGGCTTGCTCGATATCAGTTTCAGGCGGGATTTATGGACAGCAACAACGACTGGCGCCAGCGGCTCTACGTCATGATTTTCCAGAGTGATACCAGGGCCGGGCGACGGTTTGACGGCATCCTGCTGCTAATCATCCTGGCCAGCCTGGTGATCGTGATGCTCGACAGCATCGACCAGATCCACCAGAACTACGCCGATGTACTGGCCTACATCGAGTGGGGCTTCACCCTCGTGTTCCTGATCGAGTACGGGTTGCGGCTGTATTGCTCGCCCAAGCCGTTGCGCTACGCCTTCAGTTTTTATGGGTTGGTGGACTTGCTGGCCATCGTGCCCGGCATCCTTGCGTTGTATTACAGCGATGCGCAGTACCTGTTGATCATCCGCATCATTCGGATGTTGCGGATCTTCCGCGTGCTCAAGCTCAGCCCGTACCTCAAGCAGGCCAACTACCTGATGGCGGCGCTACGAGGCAGCAAGCAGAAGATCGTGGTGTTCCTGGTCAGCGTGTGCACGCTGGTCACGGTGTTCGGCACCTTGATGTACGTGATCGAAGGCCCGGAGCACGGCTTTACCAGCATTCCGAAAGGCATCTACTGGGCCATCGTGACCCTGACCACCGTGGGCTTTGGCGATATCGTGCCGAAGACCCCGCTGGGCCAGGTGATTTCGTCACTGGTGATGATCACCGGTTACTCGATCATCGCCGTGCCCACCGGGATTTTCACCGCTGAACTGGCCAGTGCCATGCGTGGCGAACAGCTGCAAACCGACTGCCCGGTGTGCAAGAAGAACAGCCATGAACCGAATGCCGCCTTCTGCTCGCGGTGCGGGAGTAACCTTTTCCGTAAAGTGGAATAAGCAAAGTACGTTTTAATCTTTAAACGTCTATGCGCCGGCAGCTATAGTCGCTGGCATATTGCCCCTACTCAATCGACTACCTTCTCGAACAACAAGGAATGAGCAGTGAAAAAACTCGTTAGCGCCTCTCTCCTGGCCGCCGGCCTTGCCCTGGCGGGCGCCGTCCAGGCTGCCCCCGTCACACTGCTCAACGTCTCCTACGACGTGATGCGCGATTTCTACAAGGACTACAACGCCGCCTTCCAGAAACACTGGGAAGCCGAGCACCCGAACGACAAGCTGACCCTGCAGATGTCCTTCGGCGGTTCCAGCAAACAAGCGCGCTCGGTGATCGATGGCCTGCCGGCTGACGTGATCACCATGAACATGGCCACTGACATCAACGCCCTGGTCGACAATGGCAAGCTGGTGCCGGACAACTGGGTCACCCGCCTGCCGAACAACAGCGCGCCGTTCACCTCCGCCACCGTGTTCATCGTGCGCAAAGGCAACCCGAAAGCCCTGAAGGACTGGCCGGATCTGTTGAAAGACGGCGTGCAAGTGATCGTGCCCAACCCGAAAACCTCGGGTAACGGCCGCTACACCTACCTGTCGGCCTGGGGTTATGTGCTGAAGAACGGCGGCGACGAAAACAAGGCCAAGGCCTTTGTCGGCAAACTGTTCAAGCAGGCTCCGGTGCTGGATACCGGCGGCCGTGCGGCCACCACCACCTTCATGACCAACCAGATCGGCGACGTGCTGGTGACCTTCGAAAACGAAGCGGAAATGATCGCCCGTGAATTCGGCCGTGATCAGTTCGAAGTGATCTACCCAAGCGTTTCCGCCGAAGCCGAGCCGCCGGTGTCGGTGGTCGACAAGGTGGTCGAGAAGAAAGGCACCCGCGTGGCCGCTGAAGACTATTTGAAGTACCTGTGGTCGGCAGAAGGCCAGGAAATCGCAGCCAACAACTACCTGCGTCCACGTGACCCGAAAGTGCTGGCCAAGTACACCGACCGCTTCCCGAAAGTCGACTTCCTGTCGGTAGAGAAGACCTTTGGTGACTGGCGCACCGTGCAGAAGACTCACTTCAATGATGGTGGGGTGTTTGATCAGATCTACAGCGGGCAGTAATCCCTGAATCAGGTAAAAGCCCCTGAGTTCAGGGGCTTCTCCTACACACGGACACACCAAACACCGCCATTACCTTTTTCGGGGAAAGGCACGTCGATCTCCACTCCAGGCCTCTTCAGTTGCAGACGGCCAGACTGCTCCACCGGAAATTCATGAGCAGCGAAAGGCACCACCATAAACCCACCCTCTTCACCGCAAGACTTGCTGAGCATCAGGGCGACCGTCGCACCGTCGAACATGATGCGGCCTTCTGACGGTAAAAACTGCGCCCCGAAGTCCACGAAAAGCTCTCCCGACAACTGCTCCACTTGGTAGCTTGCGCCTAGGCTGACAGACCCCGCCACGGAGGCCATCGGAACCAGCAGATGCACAGTGTCTGGATGGTTCAACTGGGAAATGAGCGGGGCAATGATTGTTGCCAGGCGTTGATTGCGCTCACTTACCTCATCGGCGATCCGTTGATTTAGCGCTGCGTCCGGCACATCGACAATTTCCGATACAGAAGCCAATAAGGATTGGATTGGAGACTGGCCCTCGATGATCGCCTGCCACCCCTTCACGCCCTGCCGGTCAAGGAGATAGATGGCCAAGGCGCCCAATGCGTAGCTTTCGCCATCCAACGACAAGACTGCGGTACTCGGGAAGCGTGTCATCACGCTTCTGGCCCAAACTTCAGGTGTATCTGCGGCGGCACTCGCCAAGTGCCGGGCAAGCCCCTCAATGTATTCAGCGGTGCCTTCGACGATGTCGTAATAAAGGATCTCCTGGGCCTCGCTGGCAAACTCCGCCTGCCACCGGCCAAACCAGTAGCTCGCCCTGCCCAATGCGCCGACATCGCCCAACAGTGAAGCGTACAAGGTACTTATCAGTTGCTGACGGTATTGCCGAGGTAACACCTGTAGAGGAAAACGGTCGGAACGGGAGCCCGCAGGCAGTTGCCAATCTCTCTGCCCAAAAAAATGAAAAGCCTCATGGGTTGCCAACGCGAACAATTCAGGCACGGCGATGGGACGGCTGAGCATGTGATGCACTTCCTGCTCAGGCAATGCTTGGCCCAGCCCCATATAGACGGTAGGACGCTCGTCCCACGAGAGTTTCTGGAAAGTCTTGAAGTCCGATGACAGGCCAAGCGCTCGTACCGGCTCCACCGCAATCGACCGATGGCCTTTGGCATCAATCAGCCAGGCGGACGTGCCGTCGTAAACCAGAATTTGAGCCTCAGCATAGAAACCGGTCTGTTTCTTCAAGTGCTCCATCGTTGCCAACCTGGGCCACGCGGCCACGCTGGCGGCGGCCATACGCTCAACATAGGCCGCATTGCTGAACGTCGCGGGCTTCTGTGCAGCGACGTCAGCAATTCCCGGCATGAGCGCCCACAGTAGCAACATCTTGACCATCCGCATGGTGAGACTCCTGTCCTGATCCAGCCTGCAAGAGCGCAGGCATCGAATCTAGGACGGACAGGTCGGGCCGTCTTGCCAGCCAATTCCCATATCAGCGTCGGAATCGGCCTATTAGAACAACCCCGTCACATCGGCGGTGTCACGCCATCCTTACCGGCCGAAATCGCCTGGGCCGTAATCGTCCCATCCGCCCCCTGCACTGCAAACAACACCACCTTCACCCCCGCCTTGAGCAAACTGCGATCCCCCGGCTCCAGGTTGACGATCGGCACATCGTCCGGCACCACGATCTTCTGCTCGCCACCTTTGTACTTCACGGTCAAGGTGCGCCCGTTGCTCACCACCAGGTCGCCGACGGTGCCATTGGTCATGCTGCTGCCTTCTTTCAAGTCAAACGCGCGATGCCCGTCGCCCGTGCCGGCCATGGCCGGTGGGAAGACGTGCACTTCCAGTGCGGTCAAGGTGCCATCGGCGTTGGGCATGGCGGCGGAGCCAATGTAGCTGCCCGGCTTGATCTCATCGATCTTGGCCAGGGTGACCGCGCGCACCTGAGTGCTTGGGGTCAGGTGCACGATGACGTCTTCGCCGCTGTTGACCTTGACGTGCATCGCATCGCCTTCCATCGCCGTGATGGCCCCGCGCACGCCCACACGCGGGGCCTCGGCAGCCTGGGCCAGGCCTACGGCCATCGCAGCGGCCAGGGTGGAAGCCAGGAGCATCTTGTTCAACGTGATCTTCATGGGATTTCCTGTTTCGGCAGTTGTTTCTGAATGTATCATTACCCTTCGCGCAGAAAGTTAACGATTCACTCATCATTACCGGGCATGAGTGTTATCACTGCCAGCGGCCTACCCGGGCTACGGTGTTGTCTTTAGGCTCGCCCCACTTTCCTTCGCATTTATGAGAACACCATGAACGCTACGTCCCACGCCACAACCACCATGACCCGGAGCATGGTGATGCTGTTTGCGTTTTGCTGCGGCGCCATCGTTGCCAACATCTACTATGCCCAACCGATCATCGAGCTGATCGCGCCGGACATCGGCCTCACGCCCGCCATGGCCAGCCTGATCGTCTCCTTGACGCAGATCGGCTACGCCCTGGGCCTGTTTTTCCTGGTGCCGCTGGGCGATCTGCTGGAAAACCGCAAGCTGATGATCGCCACCACCGTACTGGCCATCGCCAGTCTGTTGGGTGCGGCGTTTACCGAGCAGCCGAATCTGTTCCTGTTGGTATCGCTGCTGATCGGTTTCAGTTCGGTGTCGGTGCAGATCCTGATCCCGCTGGCCGCGCACCTGGCACCCGCCGAGTCCCGTGGCCGCGTGGTCGGCAGCATCATGGGCGGCCTGTTGCTCGGCATCCTGCTGGCACGCCCCGTGTCCAGCGTGGTGGCGGACCACTTCGGCTGGCGCGCGATGTTTATGGCTGCAGCGGCGTTGATGGCGTTTATCAGTGTGGTGTTGCTGATCACCATCCCCAAGCGCCAGCCTGATCACAGTGCCACCTATGGGCAGTTGCTGCGCTCCCTCGGCACCTTGTTGCGTGAGCAGCCGGTGCTGCGCCAGCGGGCGTTTTATCAGGGTTGCATGTTCGCTACCTTCAGCTTGTTCTGGACCGCCGCACCACTGGAGCTGGCGCGTAACCACGGCTTGAGCCAGAGCGAGATCGCGCTGTTTGCCCTGGTCGGTGCGCTGGGCGCCATTGCCGCGCCCATCGCCGGCCGCCTGGCCGATGCCGGCCATACCCACCGCGCATCGTTGCTGGCCATGCTGTTTGCCGCGTTGAGCTTCCTGCCGGCCTTCGTGCACCCGTTGTATAGCGTGATCGGCCTGGCGGTGACCGGCGTGGTCCTGGACTTTTGCGTGCAGATGAACATGGTGCTTGGCCAACGCGCCATCTACGCCCTCGACGCCAACAGCCGTAGCCGCCTGAACGCGCTGTACATGACCAGCATCTTCATCGGCGGTGCCTTCGGCTCGGCGATTGCCAGCAGCGTGTATGAGCACGGCGGCTGGCTGGGTGTGATGCTGGTGGGCAGCGCGTTCCCCTTGATCGCGCTGCTGCGTTTCCTGAGTGCTTCACGCCCGGCTACGGTCGCCACTGCTTGAGGAGAGGTTCAAGACTGTTTTTTCTCCGCGGATGCTTGGCCGGCAGGCGACGCGAGCAGGCTCAGCAACTGCGAGAAAAAGGCCAGCAGAGTGATTGCGAACATCTGAATCAAGCCGGCAGCTTGCTCCTGTGTCTTATCCGTCAAAGGCGCGGGAGCGGGTGTCGGGACCGGAGGAGGCGGCGCCGGAGTGGGAGCAGGTGCTGGTGTAGGTTTAGGGACAGGTGCAGGCTGAACCTCCGGCGCTTGCCCCTCCGACAGCACATCCGTTGGCTTGATTTCGCCCTTGCTCTTGAGCAACAGGTCCGCCTTACCCGTGCCCTTCAGGTCAATCGCCAGGCTTGAGAGGCCCGTACTCGGATCATGCTTGATCACCGCCTCCCCGGCGCGACCACTGAACCGATCGGTGAACACCAATGCTCGCACACCCGCCTCCTTCAAGGCGCCCGACACGTCGACCTTATCCGTGCCGCTGGTGAAATCCTCGATCATGTCCGGGTCGGTCGGCGTGGAATCGCTGGCCTTGTCGTAGACAAAGGTGTCGGCGCCGCCACCGCCTCTCAGGGAATCGCCCTTCCCGCCGCCCTTGATGCGGTTTGCCGCCTCATTTCCCGAGATGTTGTCTCGCCCCGAGCCGCCAATCGCGTTTTCAATCGTGCAGCCCTTGGCAATGGACACATTGCCCTTCAACCCGCCCACATCAGAAAACGACTCGGCGTTCAGGTTGATGTTCTGGTCCTGGGAAAACCCGGAGAAATCCATCGTGTCGACACCACCACCGTCCCACACACAGAAGACAGGTTTGTCCGCAGCGCTTTTGAGGCTCATCGCCTCCCGCTCGGTATTGGAATTGAAGCCATAGGTGGTATCGGTTTTGCGGGTTTCATGATTGGCGCCGTAGAGGCGTTGAGCTGCCGCGATATCGTCCATCATCGGCGCGGAGGGGTTCTGCCCCTTGAAGTCATGCCCCTTCTGATTCTGCTCCGACCAATAACTCATCACCGTACGCGCCTTGGTGTCTTCGGCGTAGACCGCGCCGTTCTGGTAATCGAAACCGCGCCCGTTGTAGTTCCCCGGATGGTGCAGGCCGATGGCGTGGCCGACCTCATGAATGGCCGTTACCGAAAAGTGACTGCCCAATGTCGGTGACCCGCTCTCTCCCAGTGTGCCGATCGTGGCCGAAGTACTGGTATTAGAGCGGTCAGGGAATGTGGCGACCCCCCGATCACCGCGTGGGTTATTGCGGATGCTCAGCGCGCCGTCCGCCCCGCCCGCCTGCTCGCGAAAGTTGATATTGGCCACATCCTGCCAGGACTGCACTGCCTGGCGAACACGTCGTTGCTGCTGCTGGGTGAAACTGCCATCCACCGTGTAATTCACATCGACTTTCGAATCGCCGTTGCGGTCATGAAAGCGCAGGTTTTCTCGCGTGAGCTGTTTGGCGGCCTGGTCCGTTGTGTAAGAGGGCTTGTTGCCAGCCCCCACGCCAAATGGGCCGGGGTCCGATACCGGCAGGTTATTCAGAGGACTCCTACTGCGCAGGTCATAAGTATTCATTGTGCGACGCCTTTGGTTTCAATAAAGAGAGTCCGCCAACTGATTGTTAGCCAACGGGTCCAGAGGGAAACTCGCACGCTGAAAAATCCGACACCACCGTAAAGTTAATACCAGCCGAAACACCCGAACGCCCTGAAACACTGGGCGATACAGCCAAGAATTCCTTTGCAATTTAAACACTCGACAACACAAAGGCCCGGGCGGCATCGCGTTGTTTTGGCAACAGAAAAACAGAATCTAAAAAAAAACTGCCCGCTCAAGTACGCTGTTTTCCCACCGACTAGGACACACCCCTTAACCCTTCCTCAGGACCGCACCAGCTTCTCCAGCGCAGCGTCCGCCAGGAAGGAAGAGCGGCTCTTGACCTTGTGTTCACGCACATACCGGTCGATGCGCTGGATGACGTAACCAGGCAAAGTCACGTTGACCTTCTCGGTCTTGCCCAGGTAGGGCGTGATGTCCAGCTCCAACATCCCCCAACCCATGCCGGCGTAGTCTTCGTGCGCGTGATGGTTGGCTACCGACGTCGGCATCGGAATCGGGCCGCCTTCTGCGGCAATCTCTTGCAGCATGATGTGCGCGATTTCCACTGCGGCGTTGTAAGCCTCTTCAAAACTGTCCCCGGCGGTGACCGCACCTGGGATATCGGGGATCTGGATACCGGTGGCGGTGAAGTCATCGCCCCATTCGATACAGATTGGGTATTGCATGAACGTTCTCCTTAAAACTGAAACAAGCCGGCGCGTTTCCTGATGCTTCTGACGGTGCCCAGCGGCAGGTCCTTCTTGGGATGCGGCACAGGGATGGTGTACGGGCTATAGCGGTGGGTAAAAATATGATGACTGCCCGTGACCCGATCCAGCACCCAGCCCGCCTCTTGCAGTTCCTTGATCAATAACCTGCTTTGCACCCGAGCCTCCTTGGCTTGGCCTGAATAAAAATAACCCTAGAGTTACCTTTACTCAAGCACAAAATACGCAGGTCTGACTGACGGCTGTTTTACTGGATATTGAAAACCCACCCGTTCGACATTGGAAACGCATGACACACCCGGGTCATCGCCTTAGGCTTGAACGCCGCCAAGCCCGACAGGAGCCACCGATGGACCGCCTCACCGCTATGGAAACCTTCGTCCACGTCGTCGAAACCGGGTCGTTCTCCGCAGCTGCCAAACGCCTGGGCATCGGCCAGCCCGCCGTGTCCAAGAGCATTGCGCAACTGGAGGCGCGCCTTGCCGTGCGGCTGGTGATGCGCTCCACACGGGGCCTGACCCCCACCGAGGCGGGCTTGGTGTACTTCGAACGGGCCAAGCGGGCTATCGATGAAGCCAACGCAGCCGACGAGGCCGCCCGTGGCGCCAGCGCCGGATTGACGGGCAACCTGCGGGTCAGCGCCGGCGTGACGTTCTCCCGCATGCGGATCATTCCTAACCTGGGCCCCTTCCTGGACCAACATCCAGGCCTGAACATCGACGTGTTGCTCGACGACCGACTCCTGAACCTGGTTGAGGACGGCATCGACGTCGCCCTGCGTATCGGCAACCTGAGTGATTCTGGCCTCACTGCTCGCCGGCTCGGCCAAAGTCCGTGCCGGGTGTTCGGTACACCGGCCTACTTCGAACGTTTCGGCGAGCCACAGAGCCCGGCGGATATCCTCAACCACCAGGCCGTGATCTACAGCCTCGGGGAAAGCCCGCTCTGGCCCTTCAAACAAGGCCTTCACGAACACACCATCGCCGCTCAAGGACGCTTGCGCGTCACCTCTTCCGAAGGCTTGCGCGCAGGTGTGCTCGCCCACCAAGGCCTGGCGATGACGTCCGAATGGATGTTCTCGCCGGAATTGGCCAGGGGTGAGGTGAAGCCCGTATTGACCGATTGGGAACTCCCGCCAAAGGACCTGTGGGCGGTATTGCCGACGGGGCGAATGCCGAGTGCCAAGGCAAAGGCATTTATCGAATACGTTGAAGGGTTATTGAGGAAGTAACGTTCTGTGCAACCGTAGGCGTTCAGATAATCCGGCCATCCCAGCCGACCGTGACACGCCGTGGCAACTCGCGCCGATGCTCCAGCAACCACGCATCCAACGTATGCCCCACATGGGTCAACACCCCCCGTTGCGCGCCAGTTTCCTCGATACTCTGCAACGCCAACGTCAGGTCATTGTGATTGCGCGGCGCTTGCGGCTGCGGCGGCATGGAGCAATCCAGTACCAGCACATCCAGGGGTTCGCGTTGCAGCCAGGCTAATGTTGCCGGCGGGAGGCCGACCGTGTCGGTGAGGTAGGCGATGCGCCGCCCCTCGCCTTCCAGCAGGTAACCCAGGGTCAGTTTGGAATGCTGCAACGGCAACGCCGTGACGCTCAACTCGCCAAATTGGCGTGTTTCAAACTCGGCAAAAGGCTGGCTGAAATCGAGAATGCCCGGATGCTTATACAAGTCCGACAACCCCTCCGGATCCGCCGGGCCATGCACCGGAATCACCAACCCTTGCCCCCAGCGCAGGTGTAGCAAACCCTGGGCGTGATCAGCGTGATAGTGGGTCTGGAAAATCCCGTTGAAGCTGCGCGGTGGGAAGCGTTCGGTGAGGTCAGGCAAACCGCTGTCGATCAGCCAGCGTTGGTCGCCGCATTCGATCAGCGCACTGCACGGGCGGCGGCGCAGGCTTGCGTCGCTGCGCGCCAGACCGCACGCCGGGCATTCGCAGCCGTACACCGGGACTTGCCGCGCGTCACCGGTGCCGAGCAGCGTCAGGCGCATGCCGAGTGTCCGTGGTCGAGGCAGCAGAGCAGGCGCTCGACCGTATGCTCGAGCGGCCCGGAGTTGTCCAGCACGAACAACCCCGCCCCATGCCCCGCGATCAACTCAGCGGTGAACCGCGTATTGCGTGCCAGGCGCTCCTCGATTTCCGCCAACGCCTCACGCCCGCGCGCGATCAAGCGCTGGCGCAACACCGCCTGGTCCACCGTCAACAGCAACACCAGCGACGTCGGATAACGCGCGCGGGTCTGTGCCAGGTGCGCACGGGAGCCGTTGACCAGCACGTCGTCACCCGCCGCCAACCACGCGTCGATCTCCTTGGGAATGCCATAGGACAAACCGTTCGCCTGCCAGCTGAGGGCAAAGGCGCCCTCGGCCTGCAGCGCGGCGAACTGCTCCGGGCTGACCCCTTGCGCGGCCTCGCCCACCGCTTCCGCCGAACGGGTGATAACACGGCGCACGATGCGGCAACCGCGCTCGGCCAACCGTGGGCGTGCGGCATCCAGCAGGCTGTCCTTGCCCGAGCCGGACGGCCCGATGAGATAGATCAACCTGCCTGCCATCAAAACACCCTCTTCGCTTGTCGCCATACTTGTTGCACCACCGGCAGCCCTTCGCGGCTGCGGGCCTGGACCAGGTCCGCGCGCAGGCCAATGGCGATTTCGCCGCGATCACTCAGGCCCGCGGCTTTTGCCGGCGCCAGGCTGATCATCTTGACCGCTCGCGACAGGTCGCCGCCGTCCTGCTGGTCGGCCAGCACGAAGGCCGCCTGCAACAGGCTGGCCGGGTAATAGTCGCTGGAAAGTATATCCAGCAATCCCTCGGCCGCCAGGCCGGCGGCGGCCACATTACCCGAGTGCGACCCACCGCGCACCACGTTCGGCGCGCCCATCAACACTTTCATGTCCAGCGCCTGGCAGCCCTTCGCCGCTTCCAGCGTGGTGGGAAATTCCGCGATGGTCATGCCGTAGCGCGCCGACTCTTGCACGTGGGCCAATGTCGCATCGTCGTGGCTGGCGACGGACAGTCCGCGCGCCAGGCAATGCTCGACGATGGCGGCGCGATAACGGTCGCTATACGCCAGTGAGTTGGCCTTTTGCAACACGATGAACGCGTCCATGGTTTCGTCGTTCAGGTGGTACTTGCCCATGTAGTACTCACGGTACTTGGATTCAAGCACGAACTGGCGCTGGCCCGGCGAATGGTCCATCACCGACACCAGTTGCACCAGCGGGTTTTCCACCAGGTCGCGGAACACGCTGAGGGTGTCCGGGTGGCACAACTCGCAGCGCAGGTGCAGGTGGTGCTCGGCGCGGGTCAGGCCGGCACCTTCTGCCTGGGCGATGGCATCAAGCATCGCCGGCAGCTTTTTCATGCGGTTGCCCTTGGGGTTCACGTCGCCGATGGACACCGCGTCGAACACCGTGGTGATACCCGCCGCGATGATCTGCGCATCGTGGCTGAGCACGGCCGAGGTCGACGGCCAGTCCACGCCGGGGCGCGGGGTCATGTGTTTTTCCAAATTGTCGGTGTGCAGCTCCACCAGGCCAGGTAACAGGAAATCACCGCCCAGGTCCTGGGCCTGGGGCAACTGGCTGCGCCCTTCGGCGAGGTCGACGATCTTGCCGTCGCGCAGCACCACCGAGCCCAGGAACATGCGATCAGCCGTGACAATCTGGGCATTACTGAGGATCTGTTCAGCGGGCATGGGCGTATTCCTCTTGGGCAACAGGCGTGGGGGTCATGTCGAAATGGCGGTCGGCAACCGCTTTACGAGCGGCGCGGTCGTGGAAGATGCCGATCAGCGCCGCGCCGGCGGCCTTGGCTTCGTTCATCAACTCCAGCACCACCTGGCGGTTGTTGTCGTCCAGGGACGCGGTGGGCTCATCCAGCAGCATCACCGGCCAGCCCACCATGAAGCCGCGGGCGATGTTGACGCGCTGTTGCTCGCCCCCGGAGAAGGTGCCAGGCGCCAGCTGCCACAGGCGTTGCGGGATATTCAGGCGGGTCAGCAGGTGTTCGGCACGCGACTGCGCATTGGCCTTGGACCAGCCACGGGCCAACGCCGGCTCCATCACCACGTCCAGGCACGCCACGCGGGGGATTACCCGCAGGAATTGGCTGACGTAGCCGAGGGTTTGCTGACGCACCTGCAAGATGTCACGCGGCTCGGCGCCGACCAGTTCCAGCCACGCGCCCGCATGCTGCACGCGAATGCTGCCGCCCGCCGGCAGATAGTTGCCGTAGAGGGTACGCAACAAGGTGCTTTTACCGGCGCCGGACTGGCCGTGCAGCACCAGGCATTCACCGCCCTGCATACTGAACTCGACGCCGCGCAGCACGTTGAGCACCACGCCATGTTGCTGATGCAGGGTGAAGGTTTTCGAGAGGTCACGGACCTCGATCAAGGCATTTGTCATGGCTGCAATACCGAAGACACCAGCAGTTGAGAGTAAGGGTGCTGTGGATCGTCGAGGATCTGGTCGGTGAGCCCGGTTTCCACCACACGGGAGCGACGCATCACCATCAGGCGGTCGGCCAACAGGCGCGCGACGGCCAGGTCGTGGGTGACGATCACCACCGCCAAATCCAGCTCACGCACCAGCCCGCGCAGCAGGTCGAGCAGGCGCGCTTGCACCGACACATCGAGACCGCCGGTGGGTTCGTCCATGAATACAAGACGCGGGCTGGAGACGAGGTTGCGGGCGATTTGCAGGCGCTGCTGCATGCCGCCGGAAAAGGTGCGCGGCAAGTCATCAATGCGCTGCGGGTCGATTTCCACCTGGCTCAGCCAATCGAGACCGGCACCGCGCAGCTGCTCGTAATTGCGCACACCCTGGGCCATCAGGCGCTCGCCGATATTGGCACCGGCCGACACGCCCATGCGCAAACCGTCGCGGGGGTTCTGCTCGACAAAGCCCCACTCGGTACGCAGCAAGGTGCGGCGCTCGGCTTCGCTGGCGCTGTACAAATCCAGCCATTCGCCGTCCTTGCTGCGGTAGCCGATGCTCCCCGCTTGCGGCGGCAGGCGCCCGCTCAACAGCGAGAGCAAGGTGGACTTGCCCGAGCCGGACTCGCCAACGATGCCCAGCACTTCGCCGGGGTAAAGATCGAAGCTCACTCCCTGGCAGCCCTTCTCCGGGCCGTACAAAAGGGACAGGTCACGCACTTGCAATAACGGCTGGCTCACTGGTTGTTCTCCTTGACGCGTTGCGCGCAATACCAGGTGTCGGAACAGACAAAACTCTGGGTGCCCGCATCGTCCAGAATCAGCTCATCGAGGAACGATTCACGGCTGCCGCAGATGGCGCAGTTGTGCTCCCACTTCTGCACTTCGAAGGGGTGGTCTTCAAAGTCCAGGCTGGTGACCTGGGTGTACGGCGGCACCGCGTACAGGCGCTTCTCGCGACCGGCGCCGAACAGCATCAGCGCCGGGCTCATGTCGAGTTTCGGGTTGTCGAATTTGGGGATCGGCGACGGGTCCATCACATAGCGCTCGTCGACCATCACCGGGTAGGCGTAGCTGGTGGCGATATGGCCGAAGGTGGCAATGTCTTCGTAAAGCTTCACGTGCATCACCCCGTAATCATTCAGGGCGTGCATGGTGCGAGTCTCGGTTTCCGACGGTTCGATAAAGCGCAGCGGTTCGGGGATCGGCACCTGGTAGACCATGATCTGGTCGGCCTGCAACGGCGTTTCCGGGATGCGGTGACGGGTCTGGATCACCGTCGCGTGCGGCGTGGCTTCGGTGGTGGCGACACCTGCGGTGCGCGCAAAAAAGCGGCGGATCGACACGGCGTTGGTGGTGTCGTCGGCGCCTTGGTCGATGACTTTAAGCACATCGTCCGCACCGAGGATCGCAGCGGTCAATTGCATGCCGCCGGTGCCCCAGCCGTAAGGCAACGGCATCTCGCGGCCACCGAACGGCACTTGGTAACCGGGGATCGCCACGGCCTTGAGCAAGGCGCGGCGGATCATGCGCTTGGTCTGTTCGTCGAGGTAGGCGAAGTTGTAGGCGGCGTCATTCATGGCTCGGGCCCTCGGCCGGTTGGCGCAGTTTGCGGATCAGTTCCAGTTCGGACTGGAAGTCCACGTAGTGCGGTAATTTGAGGTGCGAGACAAAACCGGCCGCCTCGACGTTGTCGCAGTGGGCCAGTACGAATTCTTCACGCTGGGCCGGTGAGACGATCTCTTCGTTGTATTCGCCCGCGCGCAGCGAGCGATCCACCAGCGCCATGCCCATGGCCTTGCGCTCGGCATGCCCGAAGGCCAACCCGTAGCCGCGAGTGAACTGCGCCAGCTCCGTGGCGGAGCCGACGAACTGGTTGACCATCTCGCACTCGGTGACTTCGATGCTGCCCAGGCAGATGGGAAAGCCCAGCTCTGGCGGGTCGATCCACACCTCGACGTCGCCGATGCGAATCTCGCCGGCAAATGGGTGGTTGCGGCCGTAGCCACGCTGGGTCGAGTAGCCCAGCGCCAACAGGAAACCTTCATCGCCACGGGCCAGGGCTTGCAGGCGCTCGGCGCGGCTGGCCGGGTATTCCAGCGGGTCGCGGGTGATATCGGCGACGCTGGCGTTGTCGTCGGTTTCAGTCTTGATCAGGCCTTCTTTGGCAAGCAGGCCGAGCACCCGTGGGCAGGCTTCGATGCGCGCATCGGGCGCGGTTTGCGGGCCGGGGTATTCACCTTCGGCCAGCAGCGAAAAATCCAGCAGGCGATGGGTGTAATCGAAAGTCGGGCCAAGCAACTGGCCGCCGGGCACGTCCTTGAAGGTGGCGGACAAGCGACGGCTCAACGACATCTGCGCAGTGTCGATCGGCAAGCTCGGGCTGAAGCGCGGCAGCGTGGTGCGGTAGGCGCGCAGCAGGAAGATCGCTTCCACCAGGTCCCCCGCCGCTTGCTTGATCGCCAGCGCGGCGAGTTCTTCGTCGAACAGCGAACCCTCGGTCATCACCCGCGCCACGGCCAGGGGCAGTTGCTCGCGGATTTGCCTCACGTTCAGTTCCGGAATCGCGGTATCGCCCCGGCGTTTTTTCGCCAGCAGGCGGTGGGCATTGTCGATGGCCTGTTCGCCACCCTTGACGGCTACGTACATCAGGCACGCTCCTCTGCGACACGGCTGCTGCGCGGCAGGCCGATCAGGTGATGGCCGGCGGCAAACAGCACGTCCAGGCCACGGGGGAAGGCTTCGCGACGCTGGCGCTCCAGCCAGAACGCTTGCGGCACGGGCACCTGCACCTGGCGCTGGGCCTTGATGCCCGGACCGCGCCAGAGCAGGCCGCGACCGGATTCCAGGTCGGTGAGCTGCACAAGCAGGGTGCAGGACTGGTCGGGGTAACGGTCATTGCCGTGATCGAAGCCGCTGAGGTCGAGCAAATCTTGCTCACCGAGCAAGGCGAACACCGCGTCTTCACGGTTCGCCGTCAACGGGCAACCACAGTGGAACGCCAGGTTGGCGCGGATCAGCGGCGTGTCGAAGCTCGGCGCCAGCCACAGCGGCGTGTCCCCATCCAGCATCGCCAGGCACAGGGCATAGGTGGCGGGCGCCAGGCCATCGAGGCGCGGCGCGCAGGGCAGGTGCTGGATCAAACCGGGTTCGGCCAAGGCTTTGAGGGCGGCGCGAAAACCGCGCTGGGCGTCCAGGACCGGGTCGACAAAGGCCGGTTGCAACAGTTGCGCATTCATCAGTTTTCTCCTCGAACCAACGTGAAGAACTCGACCTTGGTGGCGGCGGTGTCGGCTTCTTTTTTCGCGCGTCGAGCGGCCTGTGTATTGGCCAGCGCGGTGATCAAATCGCTGAGCCAAAGACTTGGCTGCGTGCCTTGTAAGTGGGCATCGGCCAGGGCCGCTAACTCGGCATGGGCCTTGTCGCGCCCGGCCAGGTAGCTGTAGCCGGTGCGGCCATCGGCCAGGCGCACCACGCAGCGGGTCACGCTCATTTCGCCGACGTTGAACGGCGCGCCACTGCCGCCCATGCGGCCGCGCACCAGGGTCATGCCGATTTCCGGGGCGCGGATCAGTTGGTATTCCGCGTCTTTCAACGCGGCTTCGTGAGGTTGCAGTTCACTGAGTTGGGCGCGGGCGAGCACACCAATCCAATGCTGACGCGGGGACAGATTCATCAGGGTCTCCATCAGGTCACCACTTGGTACTGGAAGCGATCCGAACGGCTGGTGGACTGTGCCAGCTCCACCGGGCGGCCGTCGCGATCGCGGGAAAGGGTGAATACGGTGAGGGCCGGCAAGTGCCGAGGCATCATCAGCAGCGCGGCTTCATCACGGTTGGGCAAACGCGCACCGATCAGGCTTTGGGTGCGCGTCAGCGGCAGGTCGCGTTCGCGCAGGTACTGGCGCAGCGAACCGCCGGTGTAGTCGGCCAGCAACGGCGCCCGGCTGGCGCAGTAGCGATGGCGAATCAGGCTGACGGGTTGGTGGTCGAGTTTGCGCAGGGTCTGCAGCTCGATCATCGGCGCCATTTCGGCAATGCCCAAGTGCTGCGCCTCATCGCGACTGGCGTAGCAGTAACGGCGCTTGAGCAGCACCGCTTCCACGCCCACGCCTTGGGCCGACAGCGACTGGCTGTAGGAGGTCTCGGCGCCCATCGGGTAGATCAACGGGCGATCAAGTACCTGGGTGCCCTTGCCCTGGCGGCGCAACAGGCTGCCTTCGAATACCAGCTCGTCGATGGCGCGGCGCAGCGTGTGGCGGTTGACGCCAAAACGCTCGGCCATGTGCACCTCGCCGGGCAGGAAGTCGCCGGCGCTGTAGCTGCTCAATTCACGGCGCAGGATATCCGCGAGTTCGCGGTACACCGGCTCATCTTGTCTAGACAACTGCATGCTTAAAAAAAGCGCCGCGCGGGCACCCCTCCGACGTCAGATGAACTGCTTGCGCAGGCGTTGGGACAACACGTCGATCAAACTCACCACCACGATGATCACCAGCAGCACCGCGCAGGTTTGTACAAACTGAAAGGCGCGGATGTTTTCCCAGAGGATCACGCCGATCCCGCCCGCGCCGACCATGCCGACCACCGTGGCCGAGCGCACGTTGGCTTCGAAGCGGTACAGCGCGTAGCTCACCCACAGCGGCATCACCTGGGGGATCACGCCGTAGATCACTTCCTGCAAGGCACTGGCACCGGTGGCACGCACGCCTTCCACCGGGCCTGGGTCGATGGCTTCGACGGCCTCGGCAAACAGCTTGGCGAGGACGCCGGTGGTGCTGATCCACAGGGCCAAAACGCCAGCGAAAGGACCGAGGCCGACGGCGACCACGAACAACATGGCGAACACCATTTCATTGATGGAGCGGAAGGCGTCCATGACCCGGCGCAGGGGTTGGTGGATCCACCAGGGGGTGATGTTGTCGGCGCAGAGAATGCCCAGCGGCACCGAGCAGACAATCGCCAACACCGTGCCCCACAGGGCGATCTGCACGGTGACGATCATCTCCTTGAGGTAGGAGCGCCATTCGTGGAAGTCCGGCGGGAAGAAGTCGGCGGCGAAGGTCGCCATGTTTCCGGAATCGCGGTACAGCGCCAGCGGGTTCATCTCGGCGCCGTGCCAGGCCCAGGCCAGCAGGACCAGGAACAGGCCCCAGCCGAGGTATTGCGGCCAAGTGCGTTTGCCGACGGCTTCAGCGTGCAAGGTTGTCATGGGTCACTCTCAATAACGGTGGGAACTGGATCTCTGTGGGAGCGGCGGTGCGACGATTCGACTTGCTCGCGAATGCGGTGTGTCATTCAATGCATCCGGCGACTGATTCACCGCTTTCGCGAGCAAGCCCGCTCCCACATAAACCCGGCTCCTACAGGGGGTTAGCCGTTAGCTGCGGTTTTTTTGTCGAGTTCGGTGATGCGCTGCTGCAACTTGGCCAGGTCAGCATCGATATCGGCGAGTTTCTTGGCCTTATCCGCAGCTTCCAGCTTGTCGTCCGCGCTGATCGTGGTGCGCTGCTTGAACAGCTCCAACTGGCGGATCGGCAACAGTTGGTCGTCGCTGGAGGCAAGGAACTTGCCCAGCTGCATGTTCTTCAGCACGGCCTTCTCTTCATCGGTGTCACCGTAGTGGGCGAAGAAGTCGCGGATCTTGGTTTTCTCGCTGTCGCTCAGGGCCTTGCTCCACACCATCGGGTCGGCCGGGATCAGCGGCGATTTCCAGATCACCTTGAGCATGGCGGCCTTGTCCGGCTGGGTAACTTCCAGGCGCTCCCAGCTTTCGGTGTTGAAGGTGGCGACGTCCAACTGCCCCTTGGCGACGCTCAGTGCGTTGACTTCATGGCTGGAGTTCAACGTGCGCTTGAACGCGGTGGCGGCGTCCACATGGTTCTTGGCAAACACGTAGTAACCCGGCACCAGGTAGCCCGAGGTGGAGTTCGGGTCACCGTTGCCAAAGGTCAGGTTCTTGGCGTTCTTGAGCATGTCTTCAACGTTGTTGATCGGGCTGTCCTTGCGCACGATCAGCACGCTCCAGTAACCGGCGGCGCCGTTGGCGGCGGCGGTCTGGGCGAAGATTTCGCCGTTGGAACGGTCCACCGCTTCCATCGCGGCCTTGTTGCCCAACCAGGCCACGTCGACCTTGTTGAAGCGCATGCCCTGGATCAGGCCGGCGTAGTCGGAGGCGAAGGTGGCGTTGATGGTCAGGCCGGTCTTCTTGTGCATGTCATCCAGGAACGGCTGCCAGATGCTCTTGAGGTTCTGCGAAGACTCGGTGGACATGATGCCGAAGTTGATGGCTTTGTCGGCCGCGTAGGCATTGCCCATGGCGACACTGGCCAACAACGCGGCGGACAGAAACACTTGGCCGATACGGTTCAACATGGAAAGGATTCCTGTGGGTCGTGAGTAGGATTTCAAGCGCGCGCCAGGGCCAGCCGAGGGGTGACGGAGGTTTGGCGGGACTGGTCGGAAAACATCAGGCTGGTGTCGACGTCGGCACCGTACAAATCATTGAGGAAGTGGCTGCTCATCTCGCTGCCCTGGCCGTCGAAATGAATACGGCCACCTTTAAGGGCCACGGCCCGCGGGCAATAACGCATGGCGTAATCGACTTGATGCAGGGTCACCACCACGGTCTTGCCGTCGCGGCGGTTGATGTCAGCGAGGATCTCCATGACCTTGCGTGCCGACTCCGGGTCCAGCGAAGCGATGGGTTCGTCGGCGAGGATCACCTCGGCGCGCTGGGTCAATGCACGCGCAATCGCCACGCGCTGCTGCTGGCCGCCGGACAAGGTCGAGGCCCGTTGCGCGGCCAGGTCGGCCAAGCCAACGCGCGCCAGGGATTCCAGGGCAAACGCCTTCTCTTCGGCATTGAACAAGCCGAGGTTGCCGCGCCAGCGCGGCATGCGGCCCAGGCAACCGAGCAGCACGTTGTCGAGCACGCTCAGGCGGTTGACCAGGTTGAACTGCTGGAAGATGTAGCCGATGTCTGCGCGCAGCCGCCGCACCTTGCCATTCAAGCGCCCACTGGCCTGCACTTCCCGGCCCAGCACCTTGACGCTGCCGCCATTGCTCTTGTCGCAACAGGCCAGCCCCGCCAAGTGGCGCAACAAGGTGGACTTGCCAGAACCGGAAGCGCCAATCAGCGCGACCATCTCACCTGGGGCAATGGTGAGTTCGAGGTCGACCAACGCGGATTTCTTCGCAAAGGTCTTGTTCAAGTGATCGACATGGATAGCGTGATTCATGGGCTTCTCTGTCTTGTTTGAACAGCCAGGGGATGGCTGCGGTTGAGTTCAAACGACAGTAGGCGCGGGAGGTGTCAGTGCTATTACTTGCACATGACTGGAGGGGGTCGGTTGGATGAAGGTTTTGTGAAAGGTTGGACTTGGCTGAAACTCGGATCAACCCTGTGGCGAGCAGGCTTGCCCTGCGTTGGGCTGTGCAGCAGCCCCAGTAAGGCCACCGCGTTAATTCAGGCAGAACGCGTCGCCAGGTTTTGGGGCCGCTTCGCAGCCCAACGCGGGCAAGACCGGCTCCCACAGGTGATCTTCATTGGTTTGGAGAACGTGTTTCACCGGCATGAAAAAGGCGACCCGAAGGTCGCCTTTTGTCATTGCGCATACTGCTTGCTCAACCCCGGCGGCACGCCCTGCACGTCGGTCTCTTCCCACGGCCCGTTCGGGCTGATAGAGCGGCTCCAGCCGTTGCTCCAGCGGTAATACGTGCGCTGGCGGTAGAAGGTGTCGGGCTGTTCGTCCAGCACATACACCTGCATCTTGCCGTCCCAGTGGCTCACGGCGCCCGGGGGTGGGGCGAAGGTCGCGGATTTGGTGGGCACTGGCTTCGGTGCAGGGGTCACTGGGCCGGAGGGTTTGGTGGTTGGCTGGGTCGACGGGCCCGACGGTGGAATGGTCGGGCCGGTAGGCGCGGGAGGTGGGCGGTGGACCGCACAAGCGCTCAGGCCCAATACCAGGCTAAGCAGGGTGATGCGTGCAAATGCGGTCATAGGCGTTTCCTCGATTTACTTGTCCGGACTGTCGATGGTCAGCTGCTGCAGGGCAGTCGTGGTGCTGGCCAAGGGTTGGCTGCGGCCGATCCACTCGCCAGCTGTCGGAACACCAGCCCGGGATATGCGCGCAACCAGTTGGACTTCGGGGAAGTTCGACAGTTTCAACTGCGGCATCATTGCGTCAGCATCGCCCAGTTCGACGGTGATCGGCAGTTCGGCGACGGTGACGCGTTTGGCGGCCAATGGCGCCGGTGGGCCGGAGACCGCACGGGCAAAGATGAACACGCTGTCAGTCGGCAGGGCTTTGGCCTTCACGTCGGCGCTCAGATCTACACGAACTTTCATCGCGGCTTTTTGAGGGGCGACGGTGCCGCCGTTTTCTTTCAGCTTCTCAGCTGCGCGATCAATGCCACCTTGCAACGCCGCGCGGGAGTTGTCTTCCGCTGGCAGTTGGGCCAGCAGACGGTTCCAGTAGTCAATCGCCTCCTGATAACGCTGGCCTTCAAATGCCGCAATACCGAGCAGGCCAAGGCTGGTGACTTCCTTCGGATCCAGCTTCAAGGCTTCATCGGTCAGCGCCTGAACCTTGGGCGACCACTGTTTATTGTCGGCAAAGTACTGCGCCTGGGCCCACTGGCCGAGCAGTTCCGGCTGGCGCCCGGCCAGGGCCACGGTGCGCTCGAAGACCTTTGCGGCATCGGCGGAACGGTCCTGGGCCATGTAGGCACGCCCCAGGAAATACAGGCCTTCCGGCGAATCCGGTTGGGCGGCGGCGGCGCGTTCCAGGCGCTGGGTCATGTCTTCCATGGACACCGGCGGCTGGGAGAACTCGCGGGTCAGTTCGACCTTGTCGCTGGCCCCGTAATGCAGGTACAGCGCAACGCCCAGGACAGGCACCAAAAACGCCGCCAAAAATGGCAATGGCTTGCCCAGGCGCGATTCGCGGGGCTTTTCCACGCCTTCGGTATCGGCCAGTAATTCGCGCGCAGCTTCGGCGCGGCCGGTGTCGAGTTGGGCGGCGTTGAGCACACCTTCGTCCTGCTGCACTTGCAGCTCGGCCACACGTTCTTGGTAGAGCGCCACGTTCAGCGCGGTGCGATCCTCTTCACGCTGGGCGCGGCGGCCGCGCAGTACAGGGATCAGCAGGAAACTCAGGGCAATCAGAAGCAGCAAGCCGGCTGCGAGCCAGAAATCAATCATCAGTCTTGGTGTCCAGCAATTGGTCGAGACGTTTACGCTCATCAGGGGACAGCGCGTCGGAGCCGTCAGTCGGTGCGGCGCGACGGCGGCGCACGATCACGGCCATGACGACGACGCCAGCCAACAACAGCCCGGCAGGGCCGAACCAGAGCAGCGCGGTCTTGCCGGTGAGCGCCGGTTTGTAGCGCACGAAATCACCGTAGCGGTCGACCATGAAGTCGATGATCTGCTGGTTGTCCTTGCCCTCCCCCAGCATGCGGAAAATCTCTTTGCGCAGGTCGGCGGCGATGGGTGCGTTGGAGTCGGCAATGTCCTGGTTCTGGCACTTGGGGCAACGCAGCTCCTTGGTCAGTTCGCGGAAACGCTCGCGGTCACCGTCCTTGGCGAATTCGTAAGTGTCGATGGCGGCATGAGCCACGCCGACCAGTCCAAGTGCCAGCACCGCAGCGGCTAACAGACGCTTCATGGCTTGGCCTCATCGACCAGCGCCTGGTACTTGGCGGCCAGTTGCTCGCGCCAGACCACTTCGTCGATCACGCCGACGTACTTGTCGCGGATCACGCCCTTGGCGTCGATGAAGAAGGTTTCCGGAGCACCGTACACACCGAGGTTCAGGCCGAGGTTGCCGTCTTCATCGCGGATATCCAGCTGATACGGGTTGTGGAACTCGGCCAGCCACTTCAAGGCCGCTGCATTGTCGTCCTTGTAGTTGATGCCGTAGATCACCACGCCCTTCTCGGCCAGCTTGTTCAGCACCGGGTGTTCGACGCGGCAGGAGATGCACCAGGTGCCCCACACGTTGACCAGCGCCGGTTTGCCCAGCAGGTCGGCCTGGGTCAGGGTTTTGTCGCCCTGCACGGTCGGCAGCGAAAACGCCGGGAACGGCTTGCCGATCATCGCCGAAGGCAGCTCGGCCGGGTCCAGATACAACCCGCGATACAAGAACACCGCAACCACCAGAAACATCGCCAGCGGCACAACCATCAACCAACGCTTCATGCCGCCGCTCCCTGTAGGCCGAGCGCTTCACGCACCCGGCTCTTGACCTTGACCCGATAACGCCGGTCCAGCGCGGCCAGCAAGCCACCGAAACCGGTGAGCAGGCCGCCGAACCAGATCCAACGCACGAACGGTTTCACGTGCACGCGCACGGCCCAGGCGCCGTCGCCCAAGGGTTCGCCCAACGCCACATACAGGTCGCGGGTGAAACCGGCGTCGATGCCGGCTTCGGTCATCATCGAACTCTGCACGGTGTACAGGCGTTTTTCCGGGTGCAGCACAGCGATTTCCTTGCCGTTGCGTACGACACGAACGGTGCCTTTGTCCGACGTGAAATTCGGCCCTTCGAAATGCTTGGCACCCTCGAAGATGAAGTGGTAACCGGCCAGGTCCATGGACTCACCCGGCGCCAGGCGCAGGTCGCGCTCGGCGCTGTTCTGGCTGGACAACACCACGCCCAGGGCGCACACGGCGATGCCAATGTGGGCGATCTGCATGCCCCAATAGCTGCGGGTCAGGCTGGGCAGGCCCTTGATCAAGCCTTTGTGGCGAGTCTTGTCGACGATGTCACGCACGCCGGCCAGCAATACCCAGGCAGCGAGCAGGAAGGTCGCGAGCACCGCCCAGTTGAAATCGCCGTAGGCAAACCCGGCGATCACCGCCAAGGCCACGCTGCCCAGCAGCACCGGCATCAGCATGCCCACCAGCCATTTCACCGGGGTGTCTTTCCAGCGCACCAGCACGCCGAAGGCCATCACCACCATCAACAGGCCCATCAAAGGAATGAACAACGCGTTGAAGTACGGCGGGCCGACGGACAGCTTGGCGCCGCTCAGGGCATCCAGCACCAATGGGTACAGGGTACCGAGCAGGATCATCGACGCGGCCACTACCAGCACCAGGTTATTGCCCAGCAACAGGGTTTCCCGCGACCACAGGTTGAAACCGACCTGGCTCTTGACCACAGGCGCACGCAGGGCGAACAGCGTCAGGGAGCCGCCGACCACAAACAGCAGGAAGATCAGGATGAACACGCCGCGCTCCGGGTCGGAGGCGAACGCATGCACGGAGGTCAACACGCCCGAACGCACCAGGAAAGTGCCAAGCAGGCTGAGAGAAAATGCCGCGATGGCCAGCAATACGGTCCAGCTTTTGAACACGCCGCGTTTTTCGGTGACGGCCAGCGAGTGAATCAGCGCCGTGCCCACCAGCCAAGGCATGAAGGAGGCGTTTTCCACCGGGTCCCAGAACCACCAGCCGCCCCAGCCGAGTTCGTAATACGCCCACCACGAACCCAAAGTGATACCAATCCCGAGGAACGCCCAGGCGACGATGGTCCACGGCCGCGACCAGCGTGCCCAGGCCGCATCTAGGCGCCCACCGAGCAAGGCAGCGATGGCGAAAGCAAAGGCCACGGAGAAACCCACGTAACCCATGTAGAGCATCGGCGGGTGCACGATCAGGCCGATGTCTTGCAGCAATGGGTTGAGGTCATGCCCGTTCGTAGGAATCTGCGGCAGGATGCGGCTGAACGGGTTGGAGGTCATGATCAAAAACAGCAGGAAGCCGATGCTGATCATGCCCATCACCGCCAGCACGCGCGCCAGCATCACTTGCGGCAGTTGGCGCGAGAACACCGACACCGCGAAGGTCCAGCCGCCGAGAATCAGCGCCCACAGCAGCAGCGAACCTTCGTGGGCGCCCCACACGGCGCTGAATTTGTAGTACCAGGGCAAAGCGGTGTTGGAGTTATTGGCGACGTAGGCGACGGAAAAGTCGTCGGTCATGAAGGCGTAGGTCAGGCAACCAAAGGCGAACAGCAAAAAGGCAAACTGGCCCCAGGCCGCCGGCTGCGCCAGGCTCATCCACAGGCGGTCGCCACGCCAGGCGCCGAGCAACGGCACCACGGCCTGGACGACGGCAAAACACAGGGCGAGGATCATCGCCAACTGGCCCAACTCCGGAATAAACAGTGCGGACGTCATCACTTAGCCCTCCTTCGCTGGCGTTGGCGCGGATTGGCCGCTGTCTTTGAGGGCCTTGGTGACTTCCGGCGGCATGTATTTTTCATCGTGCTTGGCCAGCACTTCATCGGCCACCACCACGCCGTCGGCGTTGAGCTTGCCCAGGGCGACGATGCCTTGGCCTTCGCGGAACAGGTCCGGGAGGATGCCGCGGTAGGTGATGGTCACGGCTTTGTTGAAGTCGGTGACCACGAACGTCACGTCCAGGGAATCACCGGAACGCTTCAGCGAGCCCTGCTCCACCATGCCGCCGGCGCGAATCCGTGTATCGACAGGGGCTTCGCCATTGGCGATCTGGGTCGGGGTGTAGAACAGGTTGATGTTCTGCTGCAGGGCACTCAAGGCCAGGGCCACGGCAATGCCGACGCCGGCCAGGATGGCAAGGATGATCAACAGACGCTTTCTACGCAGCGGATTCACTTTTCGGTCTCCCGGCGCAGACGACGCGCCTCTTGTTGCAGGTAACGCTTGCGGGCCAGGATCGGCGCGGCGACGTTGAGGGCCAGCACCGCCAGGCAGATGCCATAGGCCGTCCAGACATACAGGCCGTGATGGCCCATGGCGAGAAACTCGCTGAAAGAAGCAAAACTCATGCGCGCGCTCCCAGGCTGTTTTGCACTTCGGCCTTGACCCAGCTGGTGCGCGATTCACGCTTGAGCACTTCAAGGCGCATGCGCATCAGCAACACGGCGCCGAAAAAGCAGTAGAAGCCCAGCACCATCAGCAGCAGCGGCGCCCACATTTCCACGGGCATTGCCGGTTTTTCGGTGAGGGTGAAGGTGGCGCCCTGGTGCAGGGTGTTCCACCACTCCACCGAGTACTTGATGATCGGAATGTTGATCACGCCAACAATCGCCAGCACCGCGCAGGCCTTGGCGGCGCTGTCACGATTGCTGATCGCGTTGCCCAGAGCAATCAGACCGAAGTACAGGAACAGCAGGATCAACATGGACGTTAGTCGCGCATCCCACACCCACCACGAACCCCAGGTGGGTTTGCCCCAGATTGCGCCGGTGACCAGCGCCACGGCAGTCATCCACGCGCCAATGGGCGCGGCGCATTGCAGGGCCACGTCCGCGAGTTTCATTTTCCACACCAGGCCGACGATGCCGCACACCGCCAGCATCACGTAGCAGGACTGGGCCAGCATCGCGGCGGGCACGTGGATGTAGATGATGCGAAAGCTGTTGCCTTGCTGGTAGTCCGGCGGCGCAAAGGCCAGGCCCCAGACCAGGCCGATGCCGATCAGCAATACGGCAGCGATGCTCAACCACGGCAGCAGCTTGCCGCTGATGCCATAGAACCATTTGGGCGAGCCGAGCTTGTGAAACCAGGTCCAGTTCATTGCTGTTTCCATCACGGTAGCTTTTCGTCGTTGCGAAAAGCTTAGGGTCTTTACTGGTTAAGACAACGCTTAACCAGACCTCATTATTCGCCGACGCTGATCTTCAGGCCGGCCGCTATAGCAAAGGGTGTCAGGGTTACCGCCAGGGCGGTCAGGCTACCAAGCCACAAGAGGTAACCGGTCGCCGGCATGCCCATGAGCGCGGCCTGCAAAGCACCGCTGCCCAGGATCAACACCGGGATATACAAAGGCAGAATCAACAGGGCCAGTAACAGGCCGCCCCGCTTCAAACCCACGGTCAACGCTGCGCCCACCGCCCCCAACAGGCTGAGCACCGGCGTACCGAGCAACAAGGACAGGAGCAACACCGGCAGGCATTCGACGGGCAGGCCCAGCATCATCGCCAGCAGCGGCGAGAGCAAGACTAGCGCCAAGCCGGAAAAAGCCCAGTGTGCCAGTACCTTGGCCAGTACCAGAAGTGGCAGGGGGTGCGACGAAAGGACCCACTGTTCCAGGGAACCGTCTTCAAAATCACTGCGAAACAGCCCGTCCAGCGAGAGCAGGACCGATAAAAGCGCGGCCACCCACACCAGTCCCGGGGACAAGGTTTGCAACAGTTTAGTCTCGGGGCCGACTGCCAACGGGAACAACGCGATGACAATCGCGAAGAACACCAGCGGGTTGGCCAGTTCCGCCGGGCGACGGCAGAGCAAGCGCGCTTCACGGGCGACCAACAGGGCGAATACGCTCATGCCGACCACCGCCCTAGATCGAGATCGCGATAGCCAGCAGGCATGCGCGTCAGCGTGTGGTGGGTCGTGAGGATGACCAGACCGCCCTGCTCGCAATGCTGGGCCAGGTGTTCTTCCAACTGGGCGACGCCTTGTTTGTCGAGGGCGGTGAAGGGCTCGTCGAGAATCCACAGCGGCGGCCCCGGCAGGTACAAACGCGCCAGGGCCACGCGGCGCTGCTGGCCGGCGGACAAGGTGTGGCAGGGAACGTCTTCAAAGCCCTTGAGGCCGACGGCGGCCAGGGCCTGCCAAATGGCATCGCGCGACGCGGGATGATGCAGGGCACTGAGCCAGCTGAGGTTCTCTTCGGCGGTGAGCACGTCCTTGATGCCGGCGGCGTGGCCGATCCAGATAAGGTTGCGCGCCAGTTCGGTACGTCGTTCGTTGAGGGCCTTGCCGTTCAGGCGAACTTCCCCAGCCGTCGGCTGCATCAACCCGGCCAACAGGCGCAGCAAACTGGTCTTGCCGCTGCCGTTGGGGCCGCTGACCTGCACCATGTCGCCGCCCGTCAGCCGCAGTTCGAGGTGCTCGAACAGCAGGCGCAGGTCGCGTTCACAGGAGAGCGCTACGGCTTCAAGAAGAGGGCTGGTCAAAAGATCGCGGGCCTTTACGGTTCAAGTCGGCGGTGCAGCGGCCGTTAAAGAGAAATGCACAATAACGGCTTTGGCGACCGATTTTAGAGAGCTGGATCAAATAGTTGTGAGGTTTTTACCGCTCTCTTTGCAGACGGGCGGCATTATACATGTGATGCCCTACTCTAAAGAGGGCAATTTCCCCAGAGACGACGCGCGCGATGACCGGTGAGATCAACCTTCCTACGCTTCCACCCGCCCCGGCAGTCGGGCCCGGCCCTGCGCCTGCGGCCGGCGAGTTGCTGAAACTGCTGGAGCCGCAGATCGGCCTGATCGACCCTGGGAAAACCGCGAACGCCGAAGTCATCGCCCTGAAACAAGGCGGTGAAGCCTTTCAGTTGCTGCTCAAGTTGACCCTTGAAGGCGGCCGCCAGACGTTGGTGCAGGCCAGCAGCCCGCAGCCGCTGCCGTTGGGCAGCAATGTGGCGGTGAGCCAGACGCCCACCGGCAACCTGACCCTCAGCCTGCAACAGGCCTTGAGCGCCAATGTCGCCGCCCTCACCCGCATCGACACGAATCAGATGCCCGTGGGCACGCTGTTGCAGGCCAAGGTGCTGACCAGTCAAATGTTGCCTCAGGGCACGGCGCAACCGGCGATCTATCGCTCGCTGGTCACCGTGCTCAACAGCGCACTGACCGGCGCGACCCTGAGCGTGGAAAGCCCGCAGCCGTTGCGCGTCGGCAGCCTGCTCAGCGCCGTGGTACAGAACGCGCAGACTTTAAGCTTTGTGCCGTTGAGCGGACTCAAGGATCAGCTGGCCGTCACCCAACAACTGTCGACCCAGCAAAGTCGCCAAGGCTCGCTGGATGCCGTCTTCACGGCGCTGCAGAACCTGCCACGCGGCGACAGCACCTCCGCCGAGCTGCGCGGCGCCGCCGAGCGTTTACTCGCCGCCCTGCCCGACCTGGCGCAGGTCAGCAATCCCAAGGTATTGGCGCAAGTCATCCAGAACAGCGGTGCCTTTCTGGAAGCCAAGCTGCTCGCCGGGCAAAACCCGCAAGTCCCACCGCTGGACATGAAAGGTGCCTTGCTGCGCCTGGTCGCCGACTTGCTGCCTGCGCTCCCCGCCAGCACCAACATGAATGCCATCCTCGCCGCCAACACCCTGGCCCAGGTGCTGCCCAACTTCGTGCGCAGCCCTTTGAACACCCTCGGCCAGGTCAGTGCGCGCCAAGCACCCGTTGGCTTTCCTCTGCCTGAACGGCTGATGGCCAAACTGGAAGGCGAAGGCGACCTGGAAAACCTGCTGCGCCTGGCCGCCGGGGCAATCTCGCGGTTGCAGAGCCATCAATTGTCGAGCCTGGAACAGACCGGCACCACCGCCGACGGCCGCCTGCAAACCACCTGGCAGCTGGAAATCCCCATGCGCACGTTGCAAGACATCGTGCCGTTGCAGGTCAAGTTCCAGCGCGAAGAACCGGCGCCGGACAAGGACCAGCCCGAACGCAAAGAGAAAAAGGATGCCAAGCAGATGCTCTGGCGCGTCGAACTGGCCTTCGACATGGAGCCGCTGGGGCCGCTGCAGGTGCAGGCGCAATTGAGCCAGGGCAAACTCTCCAGCCAGTTGTGGGCCTCGCGGCCATTCACCGCCAGTTTGATCGAAAGCCACTTGGGCAGCTTGCGCGAACGCCTGGTGACGTCGGGGATCAATGTCGGCGACCTCGATTGCCACCTCGGCACCCCGCCACGCGGGCCGAAAACCGGACTGGAGCAACGCTGGGTGGATGAAACCGCATGAAAAACGCCAACCCACCGCGCCAGGCGATTGCCCTCAAGTACGACGGCCAGCAGGCACCGACCCTGACCGCCAAGGGCGACGATGCCCTGGCCGAAGCCATCCTGAAGCTGGCGCGCGAAAACGAAGTGCCGATCTATGAAAACGCCGAGCTGGTCAAACTGCTGGCGCGGATGGAACTGGGCGACAGTATTCCAGAGGACTTGTACCGCACGATCGCCGAGATCATTGCGTTTGCCTGGACGCTGAAGGGCAAGTTCCCGGTCGGGTATGACCCGGACGCCGCGCCGGTAGAGCGCGACGTGACCGAACGTGGGGATGACTACTGAATCAGCCGGGCCTCACACCGGCCAACACGCGGGCCGCTACCGAGGTAGCAACCGGCATGCGCTGGGCGTGCTGTGTCAACGCCTGCTCGAACGTCAGCCCCTCATACCGCCGCAATGCTGCACCAAACGCACTCGCCTGCGCAGGCGCAAGTGGAGCCGTGAAGGCCTCGATGAACGACGCGTCAATCATGGTGTTGCGAACACTCTCTACCTCTGCCTGTATGGAATGGTTGTCCCGGGCAGTCACTTTATCGAACAGGGCTTGATCCTTGATCACAAAATCCTGGGCACCGGGTGCGCGTTGAGCAACGAGCACATTCTGCTGACCGTTCCAGGCCGACAGCGAATACTCCTTTAGCCTGTCCTGGCTGTTCTTGACTGACTCGATACTTGGGCCACGGTGCTCCAGGCCCGCACTGAAAAACTGGCTCAGGACATTGAAGTCCATTACTGCCTCATCGGTGCCACGCTTGAGAATCCGACAGCACAAGGTCGCGAGGTCCACCTGGATATCGTGGAAGTGCAACTTGGGTTCCTGGCTCAAGCGTGCGATATCGGCGATTTTCTGGTTGGAATCGTTTGGCCACAGGTACAACGCATCTCGCGTCAGTGGCTGCCCCAGGCGCTTTTCCATGGGGCCCATGAACTGCTGAACCAACGCAACGCCTTGGTCATGCACCTGCAACATGCTCGTGCCGGGCATACGGTTCTGGATCATGTTTTTGACAACATCGGTATTGAGCGCGAACTGGCCGGTGAGAAAGGTGGTTTTACCCGCTGATGGCGCACCGCGGACTATCGAGACATCCTGCGACAAGGCAGGTGCCGGGTCTTGAAGAATGGACTGGAATTGCGCCAGGTATTTTTCTGCCACTTGGACCGTCAGGTTCTTCAGGATGTTGGCATTGAGGCTGTCGACCTCTGGCAGCCAAACGTTTCGCTGACCCAGGGCCTGCGCCAGTGTCGGCAAGGTTTTGTCAGCCGCAGCCGGATCGGCCCAGCCCAGTCGTTCATTGTCCTGCAGCCGTTTTAACTGACCAGGGTTACGCGTCAGCGCCTGCCAGGAAGTGATACTCGGATCGGCGATCATGCAGGCAAGCCGTTCCCGATAAGTGTTCTCGGAAAGCGGCCTGCCGATCAGTTGATTCAAAACCCCGCGTGCAGTGCTTGAATTGATTGACGCTGCCGAGGGCAAGTCGGGCTCGGCGTGAGCGGATGCCGCCACGCCATGAACGGATGCAGCAGGTTGGATAGTCATCGTCAGTCCTCCAGTAACCGGGACTCGAAAAACTAGCCTGCCCGCCCTGCTTGGCTCATAGGACTTGTCTTGACTGTGCGCCCGCCGTCGGTGAGTTGTGTGTCAGCCAAATACCTCACTCAAGGGAATGAAGTTGACCCGGTCGCCCATCGCCAGCGTCGTGCCTTCCAACACCTCCACAAACCCTTCCGCCCACGCCGCACTGCGCAGCACGCCGGAGCTCTGGTTGCGGTAAATGATCGCTTTGCCTTGCTCGATGCGACCGCGCAGGTACTCGCGGCGGTTGCCCGGTTTGGGCCACTCGAACCCCACCGGCACGTCGAAACGCAGTGGCTCGACGTCCTGCACACCTTGGCGGCGCAGCAGATAAGGGCGTGCCAGCAGCGCGAACGTGACCAACGTCGACGCCGGGTTACCGGGCAGGCCGATCACCGGCACGCCACGGAAGTGGCCGAAGGTCAGCGGCTTGCCCGGTTTGATCGCCAGTTTCCACAACGCCAGCTCACCCTCTTCACGCAGGGCGATCCCAAGGAAATCCGCTTCGCCAACCGACACACCGCCCGTGGACAGGATCAAGTCGACACTGCCCAAGCCGCCCAGGCGCGCGCGGGTTTGCTCAAGGTCGTCGGGCAGGATGCCGGCGTCGATCACTTCACAGCCCATGCGCGTAAGCCATGAGCACAGCACGCGCCGGTTGCTGTTGTAGATCTGCCCCGGCCCGAGCGGCAAGCCCGGTTCGATCAACTCATCGCCGGTGGACAGAACCGCCACGCGTGGGCGGCGTACCACTGCCAGGCGATCATGGCCGAGAGACGCCGCAAGGCCCAGTTCAATTGGGCCCAGGCGCGTACCCGCCGTTAAAACAAGCTCGCCTACGGTGGTTTCCTGGCCTTGGGGACGGATGTTCTGGTCGAGGTGCAGGGGTTCGGTAAAGCTCACGCGCGCATCGGCGTGGACCACGGCGTTCTCCTGCATTTCCACGCAGTCGGCCCCTTCCGGTACTGGGGCGCCGGTGAAGATGCGGGCGCAGGTGCCGGCGGCCAACGGTTGTGGCGCCTGGCCTGCGAAAATGCGTTGGCTGACCACCAGGGGTTCGCCGGTCCAGTCCGCCAACCGCACGGCATAACCGTCCATGGCGCTGTTCGGCCACGGCGGCAGGTCGAGGGTGGAGATCAGGTCTTGCGCCAGTACACGACCATCGCAATCCGCCAGCAACAGGCTTTCCTGCTCACGGATCGGCGCGGCGTCGGCCATCGCCAGCAGTTGAGCCAAGGCGTCCTCCACCGGCAGCAGTGCGCCGGTCTTGCCGGGCTTACCCACGGGATTCACAAGGCTCGGCCTGTTTCAGGTGCGGGACGAAGTTGCACGGGCGGTGACGGTTGTCCAGTTGCTCGGCGAGGATGCCGTCCCAGCCGGTACGCACCGCATTGGTGGAGCCCGGCAGGCAGCACACCAGGGTGCCATTGGCCAAACCCGCCAGAGCGCGGGACTGCACGGTGGAGGTGCCGATGTCGGCCACGGAAATCTGGCGGAACAGTTCGCCAAAGCCGTCGACCTGTTTGTCCAGCAGGCAGCTCACCGCTTCGGGGGTGCTGTCGCGGCCGGTGAAGCCGGTGCCGCCGGTGATCAGCACCACCTGCACCACGTCTTCGGCGATCCAGTGGGCGACCTGGGCGCGAATCTTGTAGAGGTCGTCCTTGAGCAGCACGCGCTCGGCCAGGTTGTGGCCGGCGGCCGTCAGGCGGTCAACGAAGACCTGGCCGGAGGTATCGGTTTCCAGGGTTCGGGTGTCGCTGACGGTCAATACAGCGATATTCAGGGGTACGAAGGGCGCATCTGCCTTGGCTTTCATGGCACGGTCCGGTTGTCGAAGGAACAGCCCGATGTTATATCACAGGCCCCCCTTTTGCTGCCGCTGCGGAGCTGCCATGCCTATCGATTCGCCCCCACTGCCCTGTTCGGTTCTGCTGCTCTCTGGTGGGCGCGGCCAACGCATGGGCGGCCAGGACAAAGGCTTGCTGGAGTGGCGTGGCCAGCCGTTGATTGCGCATTTGCAGCACTTGGTGCGACCGCTCACGGACGACCTGATCATCTCGTGCAATCGCAACCCGCAGCAGTACGCCAGCTATGCCGACCAACTGGTGACCGACGACAGCCCGGACTTCCCCGGCCCCCTCGCCGGTATCCGTGCGGGACTTGCCGCCGCCCGTCATGCGCACCTGCTGATATTGCCGTGCGACGTGCCGCATATCGACGCAGGGCTGATCCAGGCGCTGCGTGAGACCGCGCAACGCAACCCGCTGCTGCCGGTGATGGTGCGCCATGGTGCGTTCTGGGAACCGTTGATCTGCATCGTCCCCACGGGCCTGCGCGATGCGGTGGACAGGGCCTGGCACGCCGGTGAGCGCAGCCCGCGCAAGCTCTTCCTGCAACTGGGCGGCGTGGGTCTGGAATGCCCGGCAGATGATCCGCGCCTGGCCAACCTTAATACGCCGGAGCTGTTACAGACGCCGTCGGGCGTGTCAGAATGAACCTCGCACCCGGAACTTTGTCGACGCTGCATGCGTCACAAGGTCAGCCATTAAAAAGTATTCTCTCGGAGACAGACTCATGACTCAACGGACCATCGCCGCTCTCATGCTTGCACTGGGCCTCGCCACCCTCGCCGGTTGCGCCTCGCCGACAGTGATCACCCTGAATGACGGTCGCGAAATCCAGGCCGTCGACACCCCTAAATTCGACAAGGACTCGGGCTTCTACGAGTTCGAACAGTTGGACGGCAAGCAGACCCGCATCAACAAAGACCAGGTTCGCACCGTCAAAGACTTATAAGTCTTAGCGTTTGCCATCAAGGCCCGCCTCGCGCGGGCCTTGTCGTTTCCGGGGGTTACCAGTCGAGGGTGATCTGGCTGCGGAAACTGCGTTCCTCCCCCGTGACCGGGTCAATAAAACGCACGCCCTGGGCCAGCAGTTTGAGGGGATTGGCGTAATCGTCTACCGCGTCCTTGATCACGTGGGGGTAGAAGGGGTCGTTGCAGATGCTCGCGCCGAGGGCGCTCATGTGCACGCGCAGCTGGTGCTTCTTGCCGGTCACCGGGAACAGGCCGTAGCGCCACAGATTGCCGTTTTTCTCGCGCACCTCCACCACCGTTTCGGTGTTGGGGGCACCATCACCTTCCTGCATGCGAAAGAACGGCTCGCCATCCACAAGTCGGCTTTTGTGCACCCTGGGAAAGGTGAGGTCCGGCAGGGCTGGGGCGATGGCTTCATAGAATTTATCGATCTGGCGAGTGGGAAACAGTTGCTGGTAAGCCGAGCGGCTGGCCGGATTGGCCGAAAACAGCACCAGCCCCGCCGTGTGCCGGTCGATACGGTGCAACGGCACCAGTGAGGGATTATCCAGCCGGCGAATCAGGCGGCGCAGCAGGGTTTGCTCGACGTATTCACCGGCCGGCGTCACGGGCAGGTAGTGCGGCTTGTCAGCGACCACCAGATGCTCGTCGGCATACAGGATGGTTTCCTGCACCGGGATGACTTTCTCGTTAGGCACTTCGCGAAAGTAGTAGATGCACAAGCCTTCCTTGTAGCCCAGGTCGACGGTGATCGGGTTGCCGTTGATATCCAGCACCCGGCCTCGCGCAATGCGGTCCAGCCAGTGTTCGCGGCGGATGGCCGGGAAGTGCTCGCACAGGCAATCCAGCACCGTCGCCCAAGAACCGGGCGGCAGAAACAAGGTGCTGGCTTGGTGCTGGGACGCGGAAAAACCGGAGGTGGACATGAAATGCTCAAAGCCTGTGACAAAACCGGCGGGCATTATCCCGCATTGCGCGGGATTGAGCCTAGGGCGGATCTCAAGCCTTGGCCAACTCCGCCCGCAGGATCGGCGAAGCACTGGCGGCGTCGGTGAACTCCTTGAGCCAGCGCAGCACGTCCACCGCTTCCCAACGGCCCGGATCGTACAACGCGTACAACAAGCCCTGATAACCCACCACATCCAGTTGCTTGTGGTAGCCGGCGCGCTGGAACAACGCCTCGATCTCTGCAAAGCAGGTATTGAAATGCACTTTGTTAAAGGGCGTCTTGCCTTCCGTGACCAGACCATCGAGGCGCAGCTCGTTCACCGCGTCGCGCACGACGTTGGCGGACATGCGATTGACGCTGCTTTTCAGTTGTTCAACATTCACCACGGGCGTTCCCTCAATTCAATCGCTGTACAAACATACAGTAACTTAATATTTGGAAACCTGCCATCGCATAAACCTAACGAAGGAAGGCAACAACCTGTTGTGAGTCAAATGGCCAATCCAGTTCCGCGCCGGTGTCCGTCCGGCGAAGCACCGGAATCCGCAGGCCGTAGGCTTCGGTCAGGTCTTCGGGGTCGGTGATGTCCACCAATTCCACCAGCAAGCCGTGTTCGACGAGCGGCATGATTTCGACTTCGGCAATCTCACACAGGTGACAACCCAGGGTGCCGAACAGCTGGCATTCAGGAAGCATGGCGAAGGGACCTGATCAGAAAACAGGCAGACATTCTAAGCCCGGTGACCGCCTGAAGCCCACTCTATAAACCCTGACCCAGGTCACCATGGCCTATAACTGTTTCAGCGATTCTCGCGGCTTTTTGCCTGCCTACCTGCAACGGAGATGCGTGTGTTTGCCAACCTGCTGATTATCCTGGCCTCATCCCTGGTGGTGATTGCGCTGTTTCGTCGCCTGCAATTACCCCCCGTGCTGGGTTACCTGTGCGTCGGCCTGGCCGTGGGCCCCACCGCGCTGGACTGGGTGAATGACAGTGAAGAGCTACCCGACCTGGCCGAACTGGGCGTGGTGTTCCTGCTGTTTTCCCTCGGCCTGGAGTTTTCCCTGACCAGGATGCTCGCCCTGCGCCGAGTTGTATTTGGTCTGGGCAGCTTGCAGGTGTTGGGGTGCGGGGTACTGCTGGGACTGTTGTTGATGATCCTGGGTGTGGCGCCGGGTATCGCCTTGTTGCTGGGGGCAGGACTGGCACTGTCGTCCACAGCCATCGTCAGCAAGGAGCTGACCAGCCTCGGGGAAATCTTCAGCAGTCACGGCCAGAACGCGATTGGCGTGTTGCTGTTCCAGGATGTGGTCGCGGTATTGCTGCTGACCCTGGTGCCAGTGTTCGCCGGCACTGGCGAGCAAGCCTGGTATTGGGCGCTGCCCCTGACCCTGGGCAAGACCGTGGTGCTGTTTGTCGGCCTGCTATTGGCCAGCCGCTGGTTATTGCCGCGCCTGTTTCATGAAGTGGCCGCCTCCCATTCAGCGGAGCTGTTTGTGCTGCTGGCGCTGGTGATTGTGTTGTTGACCGCTTGGCTCACGCACCTGTTGGGGCTCTCCCCTGCGCTCGGTGCCTTCCTGGCCGGCATGCTGTTGGGCGAAAGCCATTACCGCCATCAGATCGAGGCAGATATCCGGCCGTTTCGCGACATCCTGCTGGGGCTGTTTTTCGTCAGCATCGGCATGCTGATCGACCTGCAACTCTTCGTCAGCCATAGCCTGCTGATCCTCGGCCTGACCCTGACCTTGATGCTGGTCAAAGGCTCTGTGGTCGCCGTGCTGGTCAAACTGCGCGGCAGCGACAGTGAAACCGCCTGGCGCAGCGGCCTGGCCCTGGCCCAGGGTGGCGAGTTCTGCTTTGCGTTGATGGCACAGATGCAACAAAGCCGGTTGATCCCGGATGAATTTAACGGCCTGCTGCTCGCGGCCACTTTTTGCTCGATGCTGCTCACGCCGCTGCTACTGCGCGCCGCCCCCGCCATCGCCCTGCGCCTGCACCGCAAGCCCAACCAGCAGGTGCAGCTGGAAGCAATCACCGCGCTCAACGCCGAGCTGCGCGGGCACGCGGTGATCTGTGGCTATGGACGCGTCGGCCAGTCCATCGGGCGTTTTCTGCGCAACGAACAACAAACCTTCATCGCCCTGGATGACGACCCGGAACGGGTGCAGGAAGCCGCCACTGAAGACAGCAGCGTGCATTACGGCGATTGCCGGCGTGGCGCGTTGCTCAGCGCAGTCGGCCTGGAGCGTGCGCGATTGGTGGTGATTGCCGTGGACAACACCGATGTGGCGCTAGTGGTGCTCAAGGAAGCGCGTCGGATCAACGCCGACGTGCCAATCCTGGTGCGTACCCGCGACGACAGCCAGCTGGCAGAACTGAAAGCCGCAGGCGCCAGTGAAGTGGTGCCCGAGTTGCTGGAGTCGAGCCTGATGCTCGCCTCCCATGCCTTGATCCTGCTGGGCCTGCCGGACCAACAGGTTCAGGCGCGGGTCGACGAAGTGCGGCAGACCCGCTATCGCCTGCTACACGGTTTTTATCGGCCGGCAGACGAGCCGATCAATCCTGACTGACCGCGCCGATCTTGTGGATCGACAGGTCCGCGCCGTAATACTCCTGTTCCTGGCTCAAACGCAGCCCGGTGACGCGCTTGATCACGCCATACACCAACAGGCCGCCCGCCAGCGCCACCAGCACGCCTAGGGCGGTGCCGATCAACTGGCTGACCAGGCTGACACCGCCCAGTCCACCCAGCGCGGTCTGGCCGAAGATGCCGCAGGCGATGCCGCCCCACACGCCGCACAGACCGTGCAGGGGCCACACACCCAGGACATCGTCGATCTTCCAGCGGTCCTGGGCCGCAATAAAGAACCACACAAACAAACCACCGGCGACGACACCTGTGACCAGCGCGCCTACCGGGTGCATCAGGTCGGAGCCGGCGCAGATCGCCACCAACCCGGCCAGCGGGCCGTTATGCAGGAAGCCTGGGTCGTTGCGGCCGATGATCAGGGCCGCCACCGTGCCGCCGACCATGGCCATCAGCGAGTTGACGGCGACCAAACCGCTGACGCCGTTCAGGGTTTGCGCGCTCATCACGTTGAAGCCGAACCAGCCGACGATCAGAATCCACGAGCCCAGCGCCAGGAACGGAATGCTCGACGGTGCAAACGCCACCAGGCGCCCTTCGCGGTAGCGCCCATTGCGCGGACCCAGCAGCAACACCGCCGCCAGCGCCAGCCAGCCGCCCATGGCGTGCACCACCACGGAACCGGCGAAGTCATGGAAGCTGGCGCCAAAGGTCGCGAGCAACCAGGCCTGCAGGCCGAAATTGCCGTTCCACACCATGCCTTCGAAAAACGGGTAGATAAACGCCACGATCAACGCCGTCGCGCAGAGCTGTGGAGCGAACCTTGCGCGCTCGGCAATGCCCCCGGAAATGATCGCCGGGATCGCCGCCGCAAAGGTCAGCAGGAAGAAAAACTTCACAAGGCCATAGCCGTGATCGGCACTGAGCACCGCTGCCGGTTGCATGAAGCTCACACCGTAGGAGATCCAATAGCCTATAAAGAAGTAGGCCAGGGTGGAGATGGCGAAGTCGCTGAGGATCTTCGACAAGGCGTTGACCTGGTTCTTCTGGCGCACTGTACCGACTTCGAGGAACGCGAAGCCGGCGTGCATGGCCAGGACCATGACCGCGCCGATCAGGATAAACAGGGTGTTGGAGCTGTGGACGAGCGTGTCCACTGCACTTTGCAAATTTTCCATGGAGGTTGGCAGGCCTGCAATAAAGGCAAAAAGCACCAAAGCGGTTCAAGCCAGGGTTGAGCGCACTAAATTGGCACCACCGGTCCCACCCCTCTTCAGAGGGCGTGAACCGCTTTAGCGCAGCGTTCAACACAACAAGCCGTTGCCGACAGGGTTTTTCCGCGAATTTCAGTTATTTAGGGTAAGGTTTTTCAAGGCTTCCTGCCCGACCGCCCAGATTCAGCGCAAGCCCCGGGGCCTGCGCACCAAGGCAAAGCAAAAGCTGTACCACACAATTGCACTGAACCTTCACCGAAGCCGGTGACTCGAAACGTACAGATCAGCCAATCACGGAGATAACCATGGCCAGAAGAACTGCAAAGACTGCTCAAGAAATACTGATGGCGGATTTTCAAACCCTGGTGACTGACACTGAACGGTTGCTGGACGACACCAAAGTGCTGGCGGGCGACCAGGCTGATGAGCTGCGCGCAAAAATTCACGACACGCTGTTGCAGGCCCGTGAAACCCTGAAGCAGACCGAAGACTCCCTGCGCGAACGCGGCCAGGCTGCGGTCACTGCGACCGAAGATTACGTGCAAGCCAACCCTTGGCAGTCGGTGGGCATTGCCGCCGGCGTGGGCTTTCTGATCGGCCTGCTGGCCACAAGGCGCTAACCATGTCTATCGGCGAAACGGGCTCGTCCACGGGCACCACCTCAAGACGTCTGGGCGCGGCCGTGCTGGGCTTACTGCACAGCCACGTCGAATTGTTTGGCATTGAATTGCAGGAACAAAAGGCCCGCACCGTCAGCCTGCTGCTGTTTGCCGGCCTGGCGCTGGTGTTCGCGCTGCTGTTGCTGGTGGGATTGTCGACCCTGGTGATGATCCTGGTGTGGGACACCGGCTACCGCCTGACCGGGATCATCTGCCTCTGCGTGTTCTACACCTTGGCTGCCGCGTTTTGCGGGGTACGCTTGAAGGCGGCGGTGTTCGATGAATCCACGCCGTTCCACGCCACCCTCGAAGAGCTGGCCAATGACCGGGAGCGCCTGCTGCCATGAGCATCACTGAAATCCCGCAAACCACTTCCCGCCGGGAAATGCGCAAGGCGTTGATCCGTCTGCGCATGGAAATGCACCGTCAGGAGATCCGCCACGAGTCCCAGCAACTGATGTTGCCCCTGAACAAGGTGCGCAATATGGGCAGCAACTGGCAGGACAGCCTGGGCATCAAGCACGCGCCGCTGTGGGGCGTGGCCGCGGTGACGCTGATGGGTTTCTTTACCGGCAAAGGTGCCAAGGGCGGCGGCATTGGCAGCTTGACGCGCCTGGTGCGCTTCGGCGCCGGCTTGATCCCGTTGATCAAACTGGCCATGCAGGGCTCTTCGCGTAAAAGTTGAGCCTGGCTGGCTGCATTCTTGCTAACAGAATCGGCCCGGCCCTCGTTTTCGAGGGCCGGGCCTTTTTTCGCCAATGTTTCTAAGGAGGCCCCGTGATCGACGGGCAACCGCTCGCCTGCTTCCAGCCGTTTATCGACACCGCCACCGGCCGCATTGCCGGCGTCGAGGCCCTGGGCCGCCTGCGCCAGGCTGACGGCCGCTTGCAGTCCGTGGGCCCGCTGTTCGCTGACCCGCGCACGCCGGGCGTGACCTTGCGCCGACTCGACCGGCAGATTCGCGACAACGCGCTGAGCCGCTTGCACGAAGCGCCCGAAGACTGGTTCCTGAGCCTGAACATCTCGCCACGCTGGATAAATCGCCTGCGCCCAGGCCAGGCCCTGCCGAGCCTGAAGCAGATCCACCACCATGGCGTCGACCCGCAGCGCATCGTGTTCGAGATCACCGAACTGGGTGGTGACATCCGGCGCCTGGCCGACGTGGTGGCGCGCTATCGCGAAGCCGGTGCGCGCATCGCCATCGACGACTTTGGCGCTGGTTACTCCCAGCTCGACCGGGTGCTGGCGTTGCAGCCGGATATCCTCAAGCTGGACATGCGCCTGTTCCAGGACGCCGCTCGCGGCGGGCCGAGCAGCGAAGTGGTGCGAGCCCTGGCGCAGATGGCCGAGAAGACCGGCTGCTGGATCATTGCCGAAGGCGTGGAAACCGAGGCGCAATTGAGCTTCGCCCTGGAGTGCGGTTCGCGCTATGTGCAGGGCTATCTGTTTGCCCAGGCGCAGTTGGACTGGTTCGCCGCCGACGCCTTTGTGCCGCGTTTCGCCCAGTTGCGCACGGCCTATGTCCAGCAGAAGCTGGCGGAACGCGGGCGCGTCATGCAACTGCGCCAGCAATTGGCCGAACTGATGAAGATCCTGCAGACCTGGGCCCAGGGGCAGGCGCCGCTGAACCAACTGCCGCAACTGCCGGCGTTTCCCTGGCTGCTGCGCTTCTATCAGTGTGACCGGCACGGCACCCAACTCACACCGAACTTTGAGTGGCGCCAGGATGCCTGGCAGTCCGACAGCCGTTACCTGGGCCACAACTGGTCATGGCGTCCGTACTTCTATCACCTGTTGGCCGAGGGCTGGGAGGAGCGGCGCCTGACCCTGTCCTCGACCTACCGCGACGCCACCACCAACCAGTATTGCCTCACCGCCGGACAATTCTTCGATAACGGTCAGCGCTTGCTGTTAATCGATATCGACGCGGCCGGGCTGTAGATTTTCGCTTGCCCAGGCCGCGCTGAACCGGGAAGCTGGGAGGGTCATTCACCGCACGGAGAGTACCCGCCTTGGATTGGCCCACCCTGTTGACTCGCGAACGTCTTGGCAAACCGCTGCACAGCCCGGAAGAACTGGGGCGTAGCCCGTTTCACAAAGACCATGACCGTATTATCTTCTCCGGCGCATTTCGTCGCCTGGGCCGCAAGACTCAAGTGCACCCGGTTACCAGCAACGACCATATCCACACGCGCCTCACCCACTCCCTGGAAGTGAGCTGTGTGGGTCGCTCCCTCGGCATGCGCGTCGGCGAAACCCTGCGCAGCGCCCTGCCCGACTGGTGCGACCCGAGCGACCTGGGCATGGTGGTGCAGTCGGCCTGCCTGGCCCATGACATCGGCAACCCACCGTTCGGGCACTCCGGCGAAGACGCCATCCGCCATTGGTTCCAACAAGCCGCAGGACGTGGCTGGCTGGACGACATGAGCAGCGCCGAGCGCAATGACTTCCTGAATTTCGAAGGCAACGCCCAAGGCTTTCGGGTGCTGACCCAGCTTGAGTACCACCAGTTCGACGGTGGCACCCGGCTGACCTACGCCACCCTGGGCACCTACCTGAAATACCCCTGGACCGCCCGCCACGCCGACTCCCTGGGCTACAAGAAGCACAAGTTCGGCTGCTACCAGAGCGAACTGCCAATCCTCGAACAGATCGCCCACAGGCTCGGCCTGCCACAACTCGAAGAACAGCGCTGGGCCCGGCACCCGCTGGTGTACCTGATGGAGGCGGCGGATGACATCTGCTACGCCCTGATCGACCTGGAAGACGGCCTGGAAATGGAGTTGCTCGAATACGCCGAAGTCGAGTCGCTGCTGCTCAACCTGGTGGGCGACGACCTGCCCCAGACCTATCGCCAACTGGGCGCCCAGGACTCGCGCCGACGCAAGCTGGCGATCCTGCGCGGCAAGGCCATCGAGCATCTGACCAACGCAGCGGCACAGGCCTTCGTCGAGCAACAGGACGCCCTGCTCGCCGGCACCCTTCCCGGCGACCTGGTGGAACACATGCACGGCCCGGCCAAGCGTTGTGTGCTGGATGCCAAGGACATGGCGCGCAAGAAGATCTTCCAGGACAAGCGCAAGACCCTGCATGAGATCGGCGCTTACACCACCCTGGAAATTCTCTTGAATGCGTTCTGCGGTGCGGCACTGGAGCAGCATGGCGGGCGTACGCCGTCGTTCAAGAACCGGCGCATTCTCGATCTGCTGGGCAACAATGCGCCGAACCCTGAATGGCCGCTGCACGCGTCGTTCCTGCGCATGATCGACTTTATCGCGGGGATGACTGACAGCTATGCCACCGAGATGGCCCGGGAAATGACCGGACGTTCCAGCCCTCAGTAACGACCATGATCAAGCCGCCTGTTTCTTGAAAGGAATCGACCTACGACGGGAACAGAGCGGCCTGATCGAATTCGCACAACCACTCGATGAATAATCACGCACGCTCCGGGCGACCCTGGCGAACTGGTCCTACGCGCCCTCCCTCGATACTTGACTCACCGTGTGGCCCCAATGCCCATTTACTCGCTCCGTATCCTGCTGGTGGAGGATCACCCGTTCCAACTCCTCGCCACCCAATGCCTGCTCAGAAGCTTTGGCTTCGCACGACTGACGCCGGCCGAAAGCGCCGAGCAGGCAATCTGCTTGATGTCGCAGGCCGAGGTGCCTTTCGACATCATCTTGTGTGACCAATGCCTACCCGACTTGCCGGGACTCGAACTGATTGAAATCGCCAGTCGCCGACGCTTTACCACGACCGCCATCCTGTTGAGCGGTTTACCGGTGGCGGAACTCGCCAGCCTGATCACTCAAGCCATGGACCGCGGCCTGCCACTGCTTGGCTATTTATCCAAGCCGCTGAACAAGGATGAACTTGCACATTTGCTCTGCCCATTGTTCAAGTTAGAAATGTAGGAATTAAACATTATGAGCCGACGAAGGACGTCGATACCGCATCAGTTAAATCCATAGCTGCAGCATTTAGTCCACTCACGTCCAAAGCACTGACACATCGCTTCACCAAGCCTGAGCAACCGGTAGGCTATTACCTTTTTTATTGTAGGATTTTTCCTGTTTTATATCTACTCACCCCTCGACTCATGCTCCTCTCTCCTCTTCTGAGCTAATGTGCCCGCTTTATTTGCACTTGCACGGAATCTGATCATGAACTCAGTTTTTATTATCGATGACCACCCGGTTATACGGCTCGCCATCCGGATGTTGCTGGAACACGAAGGCTACAAAGTAGTGGGCGAAACAGATAACGGGTGCGACGCCATACAAATGGTCCGCGAATGCCTGCCGGACCTGATTATCCTGGATATCAGCATTCCCAAGCTGGATGGCCTAGAAGTGCTCTGCCGCTTCAACGCCATGAACACGCCGATGAAAACCCTCATACTGACCGCCCAATCGCCCACCCTGTTCGCCACACGCTGCATGCGTTCGGGCGCCGATGGCTACGTGTGCAAGGAAGGCGACCTGAGCGAGTTGCTGAGCGCCATCCGCGCAGTGTTATCCGGTTACAACTACTTCCCCAGCCAGGCACTGAATACCAATGGTGTCGATAGCGTCGAATCCCAGGAGCTTGAACTATTCAAGACCGTCAATGACCGGGAACTGATGGTATTGCAACTTTTTGCACAAGGACGTACCAACAAGGAAATTGCCAAGGGTATGTTCCTGAGTAACAAAACAGTAAGCACTTATAAAAAGAGGCTGATGCAGAAACTTCAAGCCAAGTCCTTGGTAGAACTTATCGAGATGGCAAAACGAAACGCGCTAGTGTGAGAAAGCGGATGCCCAGGCGTATAAAGGACTATCTGATTATATTGAGTGCCGGCTTGTGCTTCAGCACCGTGGTACTTGCGAACCCGCCAACGGGCCCGGAACATTTCGCCTTGTTGAGTCGTGCAGGCTCGGTTCAACTGGAAACCCACCTGAACAAGGCTCAACGCCAGTGGCTGCAAAACAAGCGCGAGTTGGTGCTGGGCACTGCGGCGCCTGATTACCCCCCCTTCGACCTCACGTCCAGCGGACGTGACTACGAGGGTCTCACCGCTGATTACGCCGGCCTGCTGTCCAAGGCGCTGGCCTTGCCGGTGAAAGTATTGCGCTACCCCTCTCGCGAGGCCGCGATCCGCGCGCTTGAAACGGGGGCTATCGATTTGCTGGGATCCTCCAACGGTTTTGAGGCGGCCAACCCAAACCTCACGCTGTCAGAGCCCTACGCGGTGGACCAGCCGGTCCTCGTCACCCGCGAAGGAGAAACCCGCAGCCTGACCAATGGCCTGGCCGGCATGCGCCTGGCGCTGGTGTACCACTACCTGCCGTTGAGCGAGGTGGAAAAGCTGTACCCCAAGGCGACCCTACGCGCTTATCCCTCTTATCAAAATGCCTTGAATGCGGTGGCGTTCGACCAGGCGGATGTATTCCTTGGCGATACCATCTCTACTCACTACATGATCAACAAGGGCTACCTGAAGAACATCCGCATGGCCAACTTCGGCAAACACGAAGCCTACGGGTTCAGCTTCGCCATGCCCCAACACCAGCAGACGCTATTGAGCATTGTCGACGCCGTATTGACGGCCGTGCCCACCAATGAACGGGAAGCGATCGCCAAACGCTGGAGCGCCGGCAGCGATATCTTGCTGACCGACCAGAAACTACAACTGACACAACGCGAAGAACGCTGGCTACAGGAGCATCCAGTGGTCAAGGTGATCGTGAACGAGACCTTTGCCCCGCTGTCGTTCTTCGACGCCGATGGCAACTTCCGCGGCATCACCGCCGACCTGCTGGAACTGGTTCGCCTGCGCACAGGGCTGCGTTTTGATATCCAACGTGAGCGTGTCGTTCAGTCAATGATCGAACAGGTCGACGCAGGGAAGGCCGACATCATTGGCGCCATCGTTCCCAGCACGGAACGGGAAGCCCGGTTGAACTTCAGCCGTCCCTACCTGGAAAACTCCTACGTAATGTTGACACGCAAGGAAAACCAGGCGGCGACCAGCCTGGAAGAAATGGAAGGCAAGCGCGTGGCCGTCACTGAAGGCAGCCCAATGGCAGCGTTTCTGCACGAGCACTTCCCAACCATTCAGTTGGTCGCAACGGGTGATAACTTCAAAGCCGCCGAGCTGCTGGTGCAAGGGCACGTCGACGGTGCCGTGAACAGCTTGGTCATCGCCAACTATTACCTCTCGTCCTCCATGTTTCAGGACAAGGTCCAGATCAGTTTCAGTATCGGCACCACGTCCGCTAAATTTTCGCTGGCCACCTCACGCAACGCCACCGAACTCAGCTCGATTCTCGACAAGGCCATGCTGAGCATCGCACCGGATGAGCTGGGGGTCATCAACAGTCGCTGGCGCGGTTACACCGCCGCCTCCGATAGCTACTGGCGCAACTATCACCAACTGATCGCGCGCATCATCATCGGCACCGGGCTTTTGCTGCTGATCTCCCTGAGCTGGAACGCCTACATGCGCCGTCAGATCAAGCATCGCAAAATGGCCGAGCGCGCCCTCAATGATCAATTCGAGTTCATGCGGGCCTTGGTCAACGAAACCCCGCACCCCATCTACGTACGTGACCGTAAAGGCTTGCTGCAGACCTGCAACGACAGCTACTTGCAGGTGTTCAACGTCAAACGCGAAGACGTGATCGGCAAAAGCGCCATCCAGATGAGCGCCGCCCTTGAAACCGATGCAACGCAATACCATGCCGACTACCAGCGCGTGATGGCCGAAGGTAACCCGCTGATCCTGGACCGCACGCTGCATATCCACGGGAAGAAACTGACGATCTATCACTGGATCCTGCCCTACCGTGACTCGACTGGAGAGGTGCAAGGCATTATTGGCGGCTGGATCGACATCAGCGAACGACGCCAGCTGTTCGATGAAATCCGCGCGGCCAAAGAACGCGCCGACGAAGCCAACCGGGCCAAGAGCACGTTCCTCGCCACCATGAGCCATGAAATCCGCACGCCGATGAACGCGGTGATCGGCATGCTCGAACTCACCCTCAAGCGCGCCGACCAGGGTCATCTTGATCGCCCGGCCATCGAAGTGGCGTACAACTCGGCCAAGGACCTGCTCGAACTGATCGGCGATATCCTCGACATCGCGCGCATCGAATCCGGCCGCCTGAGCCTCGCGCCGGAGCGTGTCAACCTGCGGGAGGTGATCGAGTCGGTGGTGCGCGTGTTCGACGGCCTGGCACGCCAGAAAACCCTCAGCCTGTCGCTTGAGTTCAACCCCAACCTGGATGACACCGAAGTGCTGATCGACCCGCTGCGCTTCAAGCAGGTGCTGTCGAACCTGGTCAGCAATGCGATCAAGTTCACCGAGCGTGGCCAGGTGAAAGTCAAGGTCGAGGTGCTGCCCACCGAGCTGGCGCAGCAGGTCGAGATGAAACTGGTGGTCGAGGACACCGGCATAGGAATCAGTCGGGATGATCAGTTGCGCCTGTTCGAGCCCTTTGCCCAGGCCGACAATTCCGGGCAGCTTGCCAGGAGCGGCGCCGGCCTTGGGTTGGTGATCTGCCGCAGCCTGTGCGCGATGATGGGTGGGCAATTGAGCCTCAGCAGCGTGCCGATGGTGGGCACCCAGGTGCATATCAGCCTGAACATGACCCGTCTTCAGCCGGAACAGCCGGTGCTTGAATACAAGCCTGAGGCACCTGCAAGCGCGCCAGTGCTGAACGTGCTGGTCGTGGACGACCATCCCGCAAACCGCTTGCTGATGTGCCAGCAACTGGGCTACCTGGGGCATCAGTTCAGCGCCGCCCAGAATGGCGCCGCCGGTTTCCAGGCCTGGCGCCAGGAGCGTTTCGACTTGGTGATCGCCGACTGCAACATGCCCATCATGAATGGCTATGAGCTGAGTCGCTCGATCCGCGAATACGAACAGCGCGAGCAACTGGCGCCGTGCGTGGTGTTGGGCTTTACCGCCAATGCCCAGCCCGAAGAGAAGCAACGTTGTGCCGACGCGGGCATGAACGACTGCCTGTTCAAACCGATCAGCCTCACTGCACTGGAACGGCAACTGGCAAAGATCGCCCCGCAAACCACTGACCTGCACCTGGACCTCGGCAACTTCGAGGCCCTCACCGGTGGCGACCCACAATTGAGCTGGCGTTTGCTGGAAGAACTGTTGAGCAGCAGTCGGCATGATCGCCAGGAACTGGCGGCGCTGATCAGCGCACATGCCCCGCTTCAGGAGATCACCGAGCAGGCGCACAAAATCAAGGGCGCTGCGCGCATTGTTCAGGCGACCCCATTGGCCAGGCAGTGCGAAACCCTTGAGCAGGCGTGCGCCCGTGAGGATGACTGGACGGCGATTGAAGCCGGGGCGAGATCCCTGGAAAAACTCATGCTGGAACTGGAGAGGTTGCTGCAAGGGCAGCTTCACGGCTTGGAGGGTCAGTGAAGGGGCGCGAGCCGCCCCTCCCGTGATCAGCAGTCGGTCAAGCGCAGGAAAATCGCCGCCAGCTGTTCAATACCCGCCTGGTCCTCGGGGGTGAAGCGCGCCAGCGACGGGCTGTCGAGGTCAAGCACGCCAATCAGTTGGCCGTCCTTGACCAGAGGCACCACCAGCTCGCTGTTGGACGCGCTGTCACAGGCGATATGCCCTGGGAACGCATGCACATCCTCCACGCGCTGGGTCTGCCGCGAGGCGGCCGCTGCACCGCACACGCCACGGCCAAACGGAATGCGCACGCAGGCGATCTGGCCCTGGAACGGGCCGAGCACCAGCTCTTCGTTACGGTTGAGGTAAAAACCGGCCCAGTTCAAGTCGTCCAACTGGTTGAACAGGAACGCAGAGAACTGCGCACTGTTGGCAATGAAATCCCGCTCATCGGCCAGCAGCGACTCCAGTTGCGCACAGAGCATGGCGTAGCCATCAAGGCCAGTGCCGGCGCTTTGTAGATCGATCATGGTTGCAGCTCCAGCAATTTGAGGCCTACCCAGTAACGGGCGAATTGATAGGCGCAACGACCGTTGCGGTTGCCGCGACCGGTGGCCCAGCGCACGGCCAGGATGTCGAGGGCTTCATCGCGTTGCCACTGCAAACCGGCCTTGCTTGCCAGCTCGCCGATCCAGTGCTCCACCACATCCAGGAAGTGTTCTTGCGTGAAGGGGTAGAACGACAACCACAAGCCGAACCGATCGGACAACGCGATCTTGTCTTCTACCGCTTCGCTTGGGTGCAACTCGCCGTCCACGCGTTTCCAATTGTCGTTGTCGCTCTGGTTTTCCGGCACCAGGTGACGGCGGTTGGAGGTGGCGTACAACAGCACGTTTTCCGGGGCCTGCTCCAAGGAGCCGTCGAGCACGCTTTTAAGCACACGGTAATCGCCTTCACCAGCCTCGAACGACAGGTCGTCGCAGAACAGGATAAAACGTTGCGGCAGCTTGAGCAGTTGCTCGACCACGCGCGGCAGGTCGGCCAAGTGGTCGCGTTCGATCTCGATCAGGCGCAAGCCGGCTTTGGCGTGCTGGGCCAGCAAAGCCCGAACCATGGACGATTTGCCGGTGCCACGCGAACCCCACAGCAACGCATGGTTGGCGGGAAGACCGTCGATGAATTGCTGGGTATTGCGCGCCAGTGTTTCACGTTGCTTGTCCACGCCGATCAGGTCGGACAGGCGCATGTCCAGGCTTACGTCCAGCGGCAACAGGAAACCCGTGCGGCCTTCACGCTGCCAGCGGGCAGCCAGGCAGTGGTTCCAATCGATGGCTTGGCGGGGCGCGGGTAACAAGGGTTCCAGGCGGGCGAGCACTGCATCGGCCCGTTCAAGAAACGCATTCAATCGAGAATCCACGATTATTCCTCTGGCAAGTTCTTGCAAAAGATGGCGTATTGGCAGCCCTGCGGCAGACCGCACGAGGCTGCGTAAAAAAACGATTCATGCCGGGTAAGCCAGAGCCTGTGGATGTTCAGCTATGCTTGCCGGGCGAAGGGAAACGTGAAGTGGTTCAACACTCGATGGATATCAAGTTCGCCCACCGCTTGTCTTATAAACAAGCCAGATTGACTGTGCTGGTCGGTTTCGTCTTGGGAACCTTGCTCAGCCTGATCCAAATCGGCATTGATTATGCCAGCGAAGACGCATCCATCAACCGTGAAATTCGCTCGTTGATCGAAATCAGCCACAACCCCGCCTCACGCATCGCTTATAACATCGACGCCGAACTGGCCCAGGAACTGACCCTGGGCCTGCTGCACTCCCCCGCCATCATTCACGCCCAGTTGATCGACAACAACGGCGCGGTACTGGCCGATGTCGACCGCCCGCGCAAAGAAAGTACCTACCGCCCCGTCAGCGACTTCCTGTTCGGCGCCAACCGCCAGTTCGAAGACCGGCTGTTCCTCAGCCATATGCCCAACGAATCCCTCGGCGTGCTGCGCCTGGACGTGGACACCTATGCCTTTGGCAGCCGCTTCCTGCGCCGTGCCGAGATCACCCTGCTCAACGGCTTCGTCCGTAGCCTCTTGCTGACCGGCATTCTGTTGGGCTTGTTCTACGTGATGCTGACCCAGCCGCTGGTGCGCATCATCCGCGAGTTGAGCAACCGCCGTCAGGCACGCCTGGACTGCCCGCCCGGCCATGAACACGACGAAATCGGCGTATTGGTGAACGTGGCCAACCAGCAGTTCGAAAACATGGAGACGGAAATCCAGCAACGCCGTCACGCCGAAGACCGGTTGACCGAATACCTGGGACAACTGGAAGACATCGTGTCCGCACGTACCCTGGAACTCAAGGCGAGCAACCAGCGGCTGAGCCAGTCCAACGATGAGCTGGAAGCGGCCAAAATGCATGCATTGGGCATGGCCCAGGCACGTGCAGCGTTCCTGGCCAACATGAGCCACGAAATCCGCACGCCGCTGAATGGCCTGCTGGGGATGATCGCGCTGTCACTCGACAGCCCACTCAATGCCGAGCAGCGTCAGCAACTGTCCATCGCCCATGACTCGGGCAAGGTGCTGGTGGAACTGCTCAACGATATCCTCGACCTGTCCAAGTTCGACGCCGGCCAGTTGGAGTTGGAACGCATCCCGTTCGACTTGGGCTCGCTGGTGGAAGACACCGCCAACCTGTTGTCACAGAACGCCGCGCCGAGCGTCGAACTGACGTGCCTGATCGACCCGCAGTTTCCCGCCCAGGTCCTGGGTGACCCGACCCGTGTACGACAGATTGTCAGCAATCTGCTGTCCAACGCCTTGAAATTCACGCGCTTCGGCCGAGTAGATGTTCGTCTCAGCGCGCGGGACGGCCAGGTGCGCATCGAGGTCTGTGATACCGGCATCGGCATTGCGCAAGAAGCCCAAGTGAAGATCTTCCAGCCTTTCACCCAAGCCGGTGCGGGTATAACACGCCAGTTCGGCGGCACGGGCCTGGGCCTGGCATTGACGCACAACCTGTGTGAAGCGATGAAAGGCCGGCTGAGCATCAGCTCGGAGGTGGGCTTTGGCAGCCAGTTCTGCGCCGACCTGCCGCTGCCGATCCATTTGCCCGCCGTCCAGCCACTGCCGCTCAAAGGCGAGGTCATCGCCATTACCAGTGCCGGCAGCGGCCTGACCGAACTGCTCACGACCTTGCTGCCCCACTGGGGGCTGACACCGCGCTGCTACCCACGTGATGAAGATTTAAGCGGGCAAACGCCGGACCTGCTGATCACCGATTGCCCGGAATGCCTGTTCCGCCTACGCCCTACCATCAACGCGCCGATCCTGCTGGTGACCGCCTACGGCAACTTCATGCCCAGCGAAGAAGTCGCCGCACTCGCGCCGCTGCAACAACAGGCACGCCCGTTGAGCCGCAATGCGCTGTATCAGATCCTGCAACGTAACTTGCGCAGCGACGCACAACTGATCCTCGACCCGATCCAGATGGAGGCCGCGCCCTTGGCACACCGCGCGCGCATCCTGTTGGTGGAAGACAACCCGGTCAACCAACTGGTGGCCAAGGGCATGCTCGGCAAACTGGGGTGTGAAGTGATCGTCGCAGCCCATGGTGGTGAAGCGCTCAAGTTTCTTGAAGAACAACACTTCGACCTGGTGTTGATGGACTGCAATATGCCGGTGATGGACGGCTATGAGGCCAGCCGGCAGATCCGTCGCAGCGGGCGCTGGCCGGACCTGCCGATCGTTGCCTTGACCGCCAATGCGCTGTCCGAAGAGCGCGAGCGTTGCCGGGCTGCGGGCATGAATGACTACCTGGCCAAGCCGTTCCGGCGTGAGGAACTCAATGGTTTGCTGGAGCTGTGGGTGCCGAAGACGACAAGTCTCTGATCTGCCGAAGCAACTGGTCCAAGCCCTCGCGCAGCGCGTCAGCCTGGTTCAGGTCGATACCGCTGTCGCACAGCAGCCGGGTCTTGAGGTCATGGGTCTGCTCGCGCAGTTGAACGCCGCTTTCACTCAGGCTCAAGTGCACTTCCCGCTCATCCTCGGCGCTGCGCTGGCGCTTGACCCACCCGAGCTGCTCAAGGCGCTTGAGCAGCGGTGTCAGCGTGCCGGAATCCAGCATCAAGCGCTCGCCCAACGCCTTGACCGTGGGTTGCACCGGTGTTGCGGCGTGCCACTCCCACAGCACCAGCATCGCCAGGTATTGCGGATAAGTCAGGCCCAACTGATCAAGCATCGGCTTGTACGCGCGCGTCACCGCCCTGGAGGCGGCGTAAAGTTTGAAACACAGCTGATGGTCGAGCGCCAGGGAGACGGTCATTTGAGCAGGGCTTCGATCTCTTGGGTCAGGTCCTGCGGCTTGGTGGTCGGCGCAAAGCGCTTGACCATCTGGCCGTCACGGCCGATGAGGAACTTGGTGAAGTTCCATTTGATGCCCTTGGAACCGAGCAGTCCGGGCGCCTGTTTTTTCAATTGTACGAACAATGGGTGGGCGTCGCTGCCATTCACGTCGATCTTCTTGAACAGCGGGAAGCTGACACCGAAGTTCAGCTCGCAGAACTCGGAAATCGCGCCTTCGTTACCCGGCTCCTGCTTGCCGAACTGATTGCAGGGGAAGCCCAACACCACCAATCCCTGGTCCTTGTATTGCTGCCAAAGCTGCTCCAGGCCCTTGTATTGCGGGGTGAAACCGCACTTGCTGGCGGTATTGACCACCAGGATGGCCTTGCCGGCGAAATCGGCCAAGGTCTTTTGCTCCCCCTTGATGGTGGTGCAAGGGATGCTCAGCAGGTTGTTGCTCATGGCAATGCCTCAGTAAGGTCTAAAGAAGCGTAAACATAGTAGGCAATTAAATTGTGTGCAATTGAATTGACCGGAATGATATCCCGCTATAGGGCGCTCCCGCGTTATCCGCAGGAGCGCTGGAAGACCTAGCGCGGCACCAGGTCCAGGCACACCGAGTTGATGCAGTAACGCAGGCCGGTCGGCGGCGGGCCGTCCGGGAACACGTGCCCCAAGTGGGCATCGCATTTGGCGCAGGTGACTTCAGTGCGGATCATGCCGTGGCTGACGTCACGGATCTCGATCATCGCGCTGTCGGCAATCGGCGCGTAGAAGCTGGGCCAGCCGCAGCCGGAGTCGAACTTGGTGGTGGAGTCGAACAGCGGCTCGTTGCAGCAAATGCAGCGGTACACGCCATCCGTCTTGGTGGCGTTGTACTTGCCGCTGAAAGGTCGCTCGGTGCCCTTGAGACGGCACACGTTGTATTGCTCCGGATCGAGCATCGCCTTCCATTCTTCAACGGTTTTCTGCAACTTTTCCATCGGTACACCTCGGCAACTGAAAAAGCCTGATCTGTGTCTTTTCCATGGATCAGGCGGCACGTATGATTGCGCCTCTTCAAAACGCCAGTCTGGCACCCGCGCTACCGGCATTCAAACGTATTTATGGGTGCGGGCCCCGCAGGATTCGCAGTACGGTAGTGTCCCCACCGTCTGGATCGTTCATTTTCAGGATCACATCGCCATGCAGGTCAGCAAATCGAACAAGCTCGCCAACGTCTGCTACGACATTCGCGGCCCAGTGCTCAAGCACGCCAAACGCCTGGAAGAGGAAGGCCATCGCATCCTCAAGCTGAACATCGGCAACCCGGCGCCCTTTGGTTTCGAAGCGCCGGACGAAATCCTCCAGGACGTGATCCGCAACCTGCCCACCGCCCAGGGCTACAGCGACTCAAAAGGCCTGTTCAGCGCACGTAAGGCGGTAATGCAGTACTACCAGCAAAAGCAGGTCGAAGGTGTTGGCATCGAAGACATCTACCTGGGCAATGGCGTGTCCGAGCTGATCGTGATGTCCATGCAGGCCCTGCTCAACAATGGCGACGAAGTGCTGGTACCGGCGCCGGACTACCCGTTGTGGACCGCCGCCGTGACCCTGGCGGGCGGCCATCCGGTGCACTACCTGTGTGACGAGGGCGCCGACTGGTTCCCGGACCTGGCCGACATCAAGGCCAAGATCACCCCGAACACCAAGGCCCTGGTGATCATCAACCCGAACAACCCGACCGGCGCGGTGTATTCCAAGGAAGTCTTGCTGGGCATGCTCGAACTGGCGCGCCAGCACAACCTGGTGGTGTTCTCCGACGAGATCTACGACAAGATCCTCTACGACGACGCCGTGCACGTGTGCACCGCCTCCCTGGCGCCGGACCTGCTGTGCCTGACCTTCAACGGCCTGTCCAAGTCCTACCGCGTGGCCGGCTTCCGCTCCGGCTGGATCGCCATCTCCGGCCCCAAGCACAACGCCCAGAGCTACATCGAAGGCATCGACATGCTGGCCAACATGCGCCTGTGTGCCAACGTGCCGAGCCAACACGCCATCCAGACCGCCCTGGGCGGCTACCAGAGCATCAATGACCTGGTCCTGCCTCAAGGCCGCTTGCTAGAGCAGCGCAACCGCACCTGGGAACTGCTCAACGCGATCCCGGGCGTGAGCTGCGTGAAGCCCATGGGTGCGCTGTACGCCTTCCCGCGGATCGACCCGAAGGTATGCCCTATCTTCAACGACGAGAAGTTCGTGCTCGACCTGCTGCTGTCGGAAAAGCTGCTGGTGGTGCAAGGCACCGCGTTCAACTGGCCGTGGCCGGATCACTTCCGTGTAGTGACATTGCCGCGCGTGGATGACCTGGACATGGCCATTGGTCGCATCGGCAACTTCCTCAAGTCCTATCGCCAGTAACGGAAGCGACGCTGTACGACCGACAATCGGTCGTACAGCGAGTATCTGGCAACACTTCTCTGGTTTTCCCCCGTACAGGCACTTCGCCGTGACTGAAAAAGCCTGCTACCCCCTGTATTCACGGGACTGCGAGTCACCGGCGAACCGATTCAGCCGTCTTTTCCCTATCGGAAATGCCCTTCGAGACTCTACATTCTGGCTGTAGGACACAGTTTGAAATAGTCGCTCGGTTGAATCACCCCATGCCGCACCTTATATACCCCGCAGTACGCGACATATTAAGCATGAGGAGAACTCTACAACCATGATGCGCATCCTGCTGTTCTTGGCCACTAACCTTGCGGTCGTGCTGATTGCCAGCATCACCTTGAGCCTTTTCGGCTTCAATGGGTTCATGGCGGCCAACGGGGTTGACCTGAACCTCAATCAGCTGCTGGTTTTCTGTGCGGTCTTTGGTTTTGCCGGCTCGCTCTTCTCGCTGTTCATCTCCAAGTGGATGGCAAAGATGAGCACCAGCACCCAGGTGATCACCCAGCCCCGTACCCGGCATGAGCAATGGTTGCTGCAGACCGTCGAGGAGCTATCCCGCCAAGCCGGTATCAAAATGCCAGAAGTCGGGATCTTCCCGGCTTATGAAGCCAACGCCTTTGCCACCGGCTGGAACAAGAACGACGCACTCGTTGCGGTGAGCCAGGGCATGCTGGAACGCTTCTCCTACGATGAAGTGAAGGCCGTGCTCGCCCACGAGATCGGCCACGTGGCCAACGGTGACATGGTCACCCTGGCGCTGGTACAAGGCGTGGTGAACACCTTCGTGATGTTCTTCGCGCGGATCATCGGCAACTTTGTTGACAAAGTGATCTTCAAGAACGAGGGCGGCCGCGGCATTGCCTACTTCGTCGCGACCATCTTCGCCGAGTTGGTGCTGGGCTTCCTGGCCAGTGCAATCACTATGTGGTTCTCTCGCAAGAGAGAGTTCCGTGCAGATGAAGCCGGTGCCCGCCTGGCCGGTACCGGGGCGATGATTGCAGCGCTGCAACACCTGCGCTCCGAACAAGGCTTGCCGGTGCATATGCCGGACAGCCTGACCGCCTTTGGCATCAACGGTGGCATCAAGCAGGGCATGGCTCGCCTGTTCATGAGCCACCCGCCGCTGGAAGAGCGTATCGACGCACTGCGTCGTATGGGCTGATAACTTGCAATGCAAAAAGGGGCGATTGAATCGCCCCTTTTTTGTGATGCCGATTCAGGCCTTGGTCAACCGGTAAACCCGCTCATCAAGCTGCGTGACACCCTCCTGCACGAACTTCCAGCTCTCCTGCAGAACGTCTTGCTCTTGCAGCGCTTTCAGGGTCCAGTCCGACCCGAACAACACCTTCACCTCCTCATCCGTCACCGCAAATGGCGGCCCGGCTTTTTGCGTCTGGTCGTAATCGAGTGTGATCAGCAGCCCCTGGCAACCCGACGGCAGCAAGCGGCTCAACTGCTCGGCGTACTGCGCACGCATCAGCGGTGGCAAGGCAATCAGGGCGGCGCGGTCATACAACGCAATGCACCCGATCAGGGCTTCGGCGTCCAGGGCAAAAAAGTCGCCGCACCATACTTCGATCAGGTCAGCCTGGTACACCGTAAAGGCATTGCGCCGAGTGATGCGTGGCACAAGGTTCTGCTCACTGAAAAACGCCTCGACGGCCTGTTCCGACAGCTCCACGCCCATCACCCGCAGCCCATGACTGGCCAGCCACATCAAATCCAGGCTCTTGCCGCACAGCGGCACCAATACCTTGGAGCCCTCGGCGAGCGCCAGCTGCGGCCAATGTCGTTGCAGGTAAGGGTTGACCTCGGGCAAATGAAAGCCGATCTGATTGCGCGCCCAGCGTTCCTGCCAAAACTTAGGCTCCATAGATCCTCCCTATAATTCGATCAAATAGTGCTAAAACTTATATTAGATTTAGATCAATGACCTGATTGAAGATGGGTCCATGTTAACGCTCAGGACCCCACTTATGTTGCCCAGCCTGTTTATCTCACATGGTTCACCCATGCTTGCCCTGCAACCCGGTGCCAGCGGCCCGGCCCTCCAACGTCTCGCTGCCGAGCTGCCACGCCCGAAGGCAATCGTGGTGGTGTCGGCACACTGGGAAAGCCACGAACTCTTGGTCAGCGGCAATGCCGCGCCCGAAACCTGGCATGATTTCGGCGGTTTCCCCCGCGAACTGTTTGCCGTGCAGTACCCGGCACCGGGCAACCCGCAACTGGCCGGGGAAATTGTCGAGTTGCTGAAGGCCGACGGCCTGAATGCGCGCACCGATGACCGTCGCCCCTTCGACCATGGCACCTGGGTGCCCCTGTCGTTGATGTACCCGGAGGCCGATATCCCAGTGGTGCAGGTGTCGTTGCCCAGTCGCATGGGCCCTGCCCTGCAAACCCGGGTTGGGTATGCGCTGGCCAGCCTGCGCGAGCAGGGCGTACTTCTGATCGGCTCGGGCAGCATCACCCACAACCTGGGCGAGTTGGACTGGCACGCAGGGCCTGAGAGCATCGAATCCTGGGCGCGAGACTTCCGCGATTGGGTGGTCGACAAGCTGGCCGCCGACGATCAAGAGGCGTTGCACGACTACCGCCGCCAGGCGCCGAATGCCGTGCGCAGCCATCCCAGTGACGAGCACCTGCTGCCGCTGTTCTTTGCGCGTGGCGCTGGGGGGGATTTCAGCATCGCGCACCAGGGCTTCACGTTGGGCGCGCTGGGCATGGACATCTACCGCTTCGGCTAACCCAGACACCTTAAACCGCAGGCAAAAAAAATCCCCGAACCAGTCGGGGATTTTTTATGTGCGATCAATCAGCCCAAGGGCGGATCAATCTTCGCGGTAGCGACGCAGCTTCAACTGCTTACCGGCAACGCGAGTGTCTTTCAGCTTGGCCAGCAGCTTTTCCAGGCCATCTTCCGGCAGCTCCACCAGGGAGAAGCTATCACGGACCTGGATGCGACCAATGGCTTCACGTGCCAGGCCACCCTCGTTGAGGATAGCGCCCAGCAGGTTCTTGGCAGCGATACCGTCACGCGCGCCCAGCGCGGTACGGCAACGAGCACGGCCTTCAGCCAATGGCACCGGAGCACGACGCTCACGATCACCACGGTCTGGACGGTCGCCAGTACGCTCTGGACGATCACCGCGTGGTGCGCTGTTCGGCACCAGTGGACGTTCTTTCTCGATGGCTGCCAGGGTCAGGGCCTGACCGTTGGTAGCTTTGCGCAGCAAGGCTGCAGCCAGGGCACGTGGGGTGCAACCGATATCGGCGGTCAGGCGGTCCAACAGGTCGCCGTGGGTCGATTCAGCGTCAGCCACCAGTGGCGACAAGCTGTTGGTCAGTTTCTTGATGCGGGCATCCAGAACGGCCTGGGCATCCGGCAGGCGGACTTCGGCAACTTTTTGACCAGTAACACGTTCGATCACTTGCAGCATGCGGCGCTCACGTGGAGTCACCAGCAGCAGTGCACGACCTTCGCGACCGGCACGGCCGGTACGGCCGATACGGTGAACGTAGGACTCTGGATCGTACGGCATGTCAACGTTGAACACGTGGGTGATACGTGGAACGTCGAGGCCACGAGCAGCTACGTCGGTCGCCACAACGATGTCCAGACGGCCATCCTTGAGGGAGTCGATCACGCGCTCACGCTGGTTCTGGGCGATGTCACCGTTCAGCGCAGCGGCTTTGTAGCCTTTGGCTTCCAGGGCACTGGCCAGGTCCAGGGTGGCTTGCTTGGTGCGCACGAACATGATCAGCGCGTCGAAGTCTTCGACTTCCAGCAGGCTCAATACAGCCGAGGTCTTCTGGTCAGCGTGAACCAACAGGTGAGCCTGTTCGATCGCGGTAACGGTCTGAGTCTTGGTCTGGATCTTGACGTGCTCCGGGTCACGCAGGTGACGCTCGGCGATGGCACGGATCGACTGTGGCAGGGTGGCCGAGAACAGCACGGTCTGACGGGTCGGTGGCAGCGCCTTGAAGATGACTTCCAGGTCATCCATGAAGCCCAGCTTCAACATTTCGTCAGCTTCGTCCAGAACCAGGTGGTTCACGGTCGACAGGACTTTCTCGTCACGACGCAGGTGGTCGCACAGACGGCCCGGAGTGGCGACAACGATCTGTGCGCCATTACGGATTGCTTTCAGTTGTGGGCCCATAGGCGCGCCGCCGTAAACGGCCACAACGGTGACGCCTGGCATTTGCTTGGCGTAGGTTTCGAAAGCGGTTGCTACTTGCAGCGCCAACTCACGGGTTGGCGCCAGGATCAGGGCTTGCGGTTCGCGCTTGGCAGGATCGATGCAGTGCAGGATTGGCAAAGCGAACGCGGCGGTTTTGCCGGTACCGGTTTGCGCCTGGCCAATCATGTCCTTACCGGCCATGATGATCGGGATCGATTGCTGCTGAATCGCCGAAGGCTCTTCGTAGCCAGTCGCTGCGACGGCTGCAAGAATATTCGGGTTCAGATTAAAAGCGGCGAAGCCGCCGGTTTCCTGGGTCATGGGTCTGCCTCTAAGTGCATCCGCAAAGACCCATGCTCCAAAGCTGCGCATGCCGTGTTGAGACTCAAGAGTCGCCCTGGCTGCTTTGTCGGCGGGGATTTGCGAAAACGAATGAATGAAAAAGATTCGTCAAGGGAGAGTCCGCTGTGCGGACGTGCAGCCGAAGCTGACTTCGGGGAATTGCGCTACCTAAACGCGGCCCGGTTAAAGGCCGGCGCGCACTATACCGGAAATAGCTGAAAAAGGGAGCTTTTTTTATCGGAAAGCACCGATAAACCGCGCTGTGTCACAGTCTTTGCAGATAACACCGGCAAGGTCTATTTTTCTAAGGCCCGGCCCTGTTGGTCATAACGCTTAAACGGTTCACCTGACCTTTCCGGCCCTTTGGTCCGAAACCCTTCCCCGCGCCCGAGGGCACACCCCGATGAATCAAGCCAGCAGCAGCCGCGTCAGTCGTGAACTCCAGGGGCATGTCTTGCTTTTAGGCCTGGACCGGGTCGCCAAACGCAATGCATTCGACCTGGACCTGCTCAATGAGCTGAGCCTGGCCTATGGCGAATTTGATCGAAATACCGACGCACGGGTCGCCGTGGTGTTTGCCCATGGCGATCACTTCACCGCCGGGCTGGACCTGGCCAACGTCAGCGGGGTGATGGCCGGCGGCTGGCAGCCTCCTCTGGGCGGTTGTGACCCCTGGGGTGTGTTTGCCGGCCCCCGTGTGAACAAACCGGTGATCGTCGCAGCCCAGGGTTACTGCCTGACCATCGGGATAGAGCTGATGCTGGCCGCAGACATCAACCTCTGCGCCAGCAACACGCGCTTCGCGCAGATGGAGGTACAGCGTGGGATCTTTCCGTTTGGCGGCGCGACGCTGCGCTTTCATCAGATCGCCGGCTGGGGCAACGCGATGCGCTGGCTGCTGACCGGCGATGAATTCGACGCCCATGACGCCCTGCGCCTGGGCCTGGTGCAGGAAGTGATGGCCAGCGAAGACCTGCTGCCCCGCGCCGTCGAACTGGCCAACCGCATCGCCCGCCAGGCGCCACTGGGCGTGCAGGCCACGCTGATGTCGGCGCGGTTGGCGCGGATGGAAGGCGAAACCGTTGCGGCAGCGGCGTTGCCGCCGATGGTGGATAAGCTGCTCAATAGCGAGGATGCCAAGGAAGGTGTACGGGCGATGATCGAGAAGCGGCCCGGCGTATTCAAAGGCCTCTAGCTCAGGTCGCCGGGCGGATCGCCTTGATCAGCGGCTGCAACGAATAACCCAATCGCGGTGCCAGGGCTTCGGCGCGAGCGGACAATGCCTGCAGGTCCAGTTCCTGATCCAACTCCGAAGGCACCAGCAAGATCACATTGCCCTCCTTCACCGGCAACTCCCAGTAATGCCGGTGATACAAGCCACGCAACAAAGCAGCGCCCAAAGGCTTGCCATCGTCGGTAGCCCACTGGTTGATCACCAGCCAGCCGCCGGGGTTGAGTTTCTTCTGGCAGTTTTCCAGGAAGGTCCAGGCCAGGTGCCCAACGCCGGGGCCGACGTCAGTGTAGAGGTCAACGAAGATCAGGTCGGCCGGCTCTGCGGTCTCCAGCAATTGCAGGGCATCGCCAATGCGGATGTACAGGCGCGGATCATCGTCCAGCCCCAGGTATTCGATGGCCAGGCGCGGCACATCCGGGCGCAACTCGATGGCTTCCACGTCTTCCAGCGGCAGGAACTTGAGACACGCCTGGGTCAGCGTGCCCGCGCCCAAGCCCAGGAACAGCGCGCTTTCCGGCTGTTCATGGCACAACGCGCCGATCAGCATCGCGCGGGTGTAGTCGTACTCCAGCCAGCTCGGGTCAGCGGTGAACACACAGCTTTGCTCGATGGCATCGCCGAACTCGAGAAAACGGTAATCGGCCACTTCGAGCACACGAATCATGCCGAAGTCATCATGGACTTCAGCCAGCAGGCGCTCGACACGCTCCTCGGTCATCACTACTCCTAAAGGGTTTACCGCACGGCAAAGGCGCGATTGTCGGCCAACCGGCGGCAACAGGTCACGCACTAATTGCTGATAACATTGGCGCCCCACCGTCAATCAGCCAATCGAGTTCATGATGAGCCAACCCTGGAGCCCCGACAGCTGGCGCGCCCTGCCGATCCAGCAACAACCCCAGTACCCGGACGCTGCGCACTTGCTGCAAGTGGAGCAGAACCTGGCCAGCTACCCGCCGCTGGTGTTTGCCGGGGAAGCCCGCGAGTTGCGCCGTCAGTTTGCCGAAGTGACCCAGGGTCGCGCCTTCCTGTTGCAGGGCGGTGACTGCGCCGAGAGTTTTGCCGAGTTCTCTGCCGCGAAGATCCGCGACACCTTCAAGGTGCTGCTGCAGATGGCCATCGTGATGACCTTCGCTGCCGGCTGCCCGGTGGTGAAAGTCGGGCGCATGGCCGGCCAGTTCGCCAAGCCGCGCTCGGCCAACGATGAAACCATCGACGGCATCACCCTGCCCGCCTACCGTGGCGACATCGTCAACGGCATCGGTTTCGACGAAAAAAGCCGCGTGCCGGACCCGGACCGCCTGCTGCAGTCCTATCACCAGTCCACGGCCACCTTGAACCTGCTGCGCGCCTTTGCCCAGGGCGGTTTTGCCGACCTGCACCAGGTGCACAAGTGGAACCTGGATTTCATCGCCAACTCCGCGCTGGCCGAGAAGTACAGCCAGTTGGCAGACCGTATCGACGAAACCCTGGCCTTCATGCGCGCCTGCGGCATGGACAGCTCGCCGCAACTGCGCGAAACCAGTTTCTTCACCGCTCACGAAGCACTGCTGCTCAACTACGAGCAAGCCTTCGTGCGCCGCGACAGCCTGACCAACGATTACTACGACTGCTCGGCGCACATGCTGTGGATCGGCGACCGCACCCGCCAGTTGGACGGCGCCCATGTCGAGTTCCTGCGTGGCGTGAACAACCCGATCGGGGTCAAGGTCGGCCCGAGCATGAACCCGGATGACCTGATCCGCCTGATCGACATCCTCAACCCGGACAACGACCCCGGCCGCCTCAACCTGATCGCGCGCATGGGCGCCGGCAAGGTCGGCGATCACCTGCCAGGTCTGATTCGCGCCGTACAACGTGAAGGCAAGCAGGTGTTGTGGAGTTCCGACCCGATGCATGGCAACACCATCAAGGCCAGCAGCGGCTACAAGACCCGCGACTTTGCGCAGATCCTGGGCGAAGTGAAGGACTTCTTCCAAGTACACCAGGCCGAAGGGACTTATGCCGGCGGGATTCATATCGAGATGACCGGGCAGAACGTCACCGAGTGCATTGGCGGCGCGCGGCCGATCACCGAGGATGGATTGTCGGACCGCTATCACACCCACTGCGACCCACGGATGAATGCCGATCAGTCGCTGGAGTTGGCGTTTCTGATTGCCGAGACGTTGAAACAGGTCAAGCGCTGAGATTTTAAGTCGCCTGCACTGACGCCATCGCGGGCAAGCCCGGCTCCCACATTTGACCGCGTCCTCCTGTGGGAGCCGGGCTTGCCCGCGATGAGGCCCTAAAGAACACCGGCCCTATCGAGCATCGCCGCCCTTAACCGGTCGGCACTTGGCCGCTGGCAATTGAGCTGGACCTGTTCCAGCCCGAGCCAGTCGGCCATTTGCAGCAGGTTCGACGCCAGCGCCGCCATCCCCTCATCATCCAAGCCCGGCTCTTCCTCATGCACGGCGTGTACCGCGAGGCGGCCGTTGGCGCGTTCGGCGCGCAGGTCGATGCGCGCCGCAATCCGCTCGTTGTGCAAAAACGGCAGCACGTAGTAGCCATACACCCGTTTGTCTTGCGGGGTGTAGATCTCCAGGCGGTAGCGGAAATCGAACAGGCGCTCGGTACGGCTGCGTTCCCATACCAGCGAGTCGAACGGCGAGAGCAAGGCGCTGGCCGGCACTTTGCGTGGCACTTTCGGATCGGGCAGGCAGTACGCCGGTTGTTTCCAGCCTTGCACTTGGCAAACCCGCAGTTGGCCGTCTTCCACCAGTTCTGCGAGACGGTTACGGCTGTCGGCCGGATCAAGGCGAAAGTAATCGCGCAGGTCTTTTTCAGTCCCCACGCCTAATGCCGTGGCGCTGTGCAGCAACAAGCCACGTTGGGCTTGGGCTTCAGTCACAGCGTTTTGAAGGATATCGCTGGGGATGACCCGCTCCGGCAAGTCGTAGAGCCGCTCAAAACCGCGTCGGCCGGCAACCGTCACCAGCCCGGCGGCAAACAGCCATTCCAGTGCGTGCTTTTCATCGCTCCAGTCCCACCAAGGGCCGGCGCGTTCCTCACGGGTCGACAAACTGCCAGCCCCCAACGCGCCTTGTTGCTCGACAGTCTGCAACACCCGCTGAATGGTGGCTTGCTGCTCACGGCCAAAACGCGCCATCTGCGAATAAATGCCCTGCCCCTGCTGCGCCCGCTGCATACGCCAGCGCATCAACGGGTAAAGCGCCATCGGCAGCAGTGAGGCCTCATGCCCCCAATACTCGAACAACGAACGCCGTCGACCCTGGCTCCAGGCAGCCTGTTCAAGGATCAACGGGGAGTAGTTGCCCAGACGGGAAAACAGCGGCAAGTAATGGGAACGTACCACGGCATTGACCGAATCGATCTGCAACACACCAAGACGCTCGATCATGCGATTGAGATGCGCAGCCTTGATCAAGGCAGGCGCCTGGCGCCCGGAAAAACCCTGGGCCGCCAGTGCCATGCGGCGTGCTTGCTTGAGAGAGAATGACAGATCGGCGGGCATGGGGTTCTCCGTGTGGGCGCGCCGACTACCCTACTGCATCCGCGATCATTTTCGCAGCGGGTCCTGCCAGAAATGCAGGTGGCGCTCGTGCTCGACGTCACCGCGGCTGATGCCGATATCCTTGAGCGCATCATCACTCAAGGTCGCCAGCATCTGGCGCTCCTCATGCAGCGCCTGCCAACGGGCAATCTTGTGAAACAGCCCGGCAAACGGACGTTTCGCCATCAATACAAAACCTCTTTGACCTTTCATCTTCTCGCCCTCCAGTGGGGATGGCGCAAGTGTGTGCCTGGGCTTAAGATCAATCCAACGAATGTTTCTTATGCAATACATCTCAGAGATTGATCAATTGTCCAGCTTCCCGAGCATCGACACCGAAGTGTTGCGCACCTTCGTCGCCATCGCCGACCAGGGCGGTTTTACCCGCGCGGGCGAATTGGTCAACCGCACGCAATCGGCGGTGAGCATGCAGATGAAGCGCCTCGAAGAAGACGTGTTGCAGCGCAAGCTGTTCGAGCGCGATGGCCGCCAGGTGCGGCTGACGCCTGAGGGCCAAGTGTTGCTGGGTTATGCGCGGCGCATCCTGAAGCTGCACAGTGAGGTGTTCAACACCCTGCGCGAGCCGCATATGGTGGGCCTGGTGCGCATCGGCACGCCGGATGACTACGTGATGCGGTTCCTACCGGGGATTCTCAAGCAGTTTTCCAAGGCCTACCCGCTGATCCAGATCGAGATGCACTGCGAGGCGTCAACGGTACTGATGCAGCGGCGGGATTTGGCACTGACCGTTGTCAGCCGCGAGCCTGGCAATGAGATCGGTGAACTGTTGCGCACCGAGCGCATGGTGTGGGCGGCAGCGCCGTGTTTCTGCACCGAAGAACACGACGCTCTGCCGCTGGCGATGTCCGGTACGGCCTGCCTGTATACCCAGTGGGCCTGCTCGGCACTGGACGCGGCCGGACGCGATTATCGCCTGGCCTACCACAGCTCCAACGTGTCGGCGATCCAGGCCGTGGTCAATGCGGGCCTGGCCGTGATGGTCAGCATGGAGAGTCTGGTAACCGAAGACCTGCGCATACTTGGCCGCGACGAGGGTTTCCCGCCGCTGCCATCAATGAATCTGCATCTGCTGCGTAACACGCGGATGAACTCGCCCATCACCGATTGCCTGGCGGAATACATCATCGAAGGCTTCAGACTTTAAAGGTCAGCATCACTGCGCACACCACCAGAAAGCCGCAGAACAGGCCGCGCAGTACGCGTTCTGGCAGCGCATGGGCGACTTTCACACCCCAACTGATACTGAGCAGGCCACCGACGGCCAAGGGCACGCCGATCATCCAGTCCACCTCTTGGTGCCAGGCGTAGGTGACCAGCGTCACGCCGGTGCTCGGCAATGCCAGGGCCAGGGACAGGCCTTGGGCAACCACCTGGGTGGTGCCGAAAACACTGGTCAGCACAGGCGTCGCGACCACTGCACCGCCGACGCCGAACAAGCCGCCCATGGAACCGGAGGCAGCCCCCAGCACCCCGAGCCATGGCCAGGAGTAACGCATCTGCGCCGTCGGCGGTGCGTTGCGGGTGAACATGCGCACCAGGTTGTAGGCCGAGAGCGTCAGCAGGAAGGCAATAAAGCCGATGCGCATCGCGCCCGCATCCAGGCCGACCGCCCAGATCGATCCGAGCCAGGCGAAACTGAACCCCATCACGCCCAATGGCAACGCATGACGCAGCTCGATACGGTTGCGCTGGTGATAGCGCCACAGCGCCAGCATCACGTTGGGCACCACCATGACCAGTGCCGTGCCTTGGGCCAACTGTTGATCGAGGCCGAATAACACGCCCAGCACCGGGATCGCGATCAGCCCGCCGCCAATGCCAAACAGGCCGCCCACTGTGCCGAGAGCCGCGCCCATTACCAGGTACATCACTAAATCCAACACCGCTTGTTACTCCGCAATCCCAGGCCTTGCATGCTACGCAGTCGGCTCTGGCGCGGAAACGCACAGCAACGCACAATGGCTGTGCCAATCTCGCATAAGCGTTTATTCGATGAACCCCAATACCCTGACCGATCAACTGAGCCTGTTTCTCGACGTGCTGGAAACCGGCAGTTTTTCCGCTGCCGCACGCCGGCATCCGCTGACGCCCTCCGCGGTGGCGCGGCGTATCGACAGCCTGGAGAGTTCGGTGGGCAGTCGCCTGTTCCAGCGCAGCACCCACGCGGTACTGCCGACCCCGGCGGGGTTGGCCTTTGCCGAACGGGCGCGGCGGATCGTCAGCGAATTGCAGTTGGCACGGGCCGAAGCGGTGTCTTTGAGCCATGCCCCGGAGGGCCTGATTCGGGTGGATGCCCCAGCGGCCTTCGGTCGACGGCACCTGGCGCCGGTGATTGCCGACTTCCTGAACGTCTACCCCGGGCTGGATGTGCACCTGCATCTGATCGACAGCTTTGTGGACATGCAAGGCGCACACCTGGGCAAGGTTGACCTGGTGCTGCGTGCCGGGCATCTCGTCGACACACGCTTGATCGCCACGCCCCTGGCGAGCATCGTGCGCGTCGCCTGCGCCAGCCCGGCCTACCTGAAAAGCCGAGGCACGCCCAGCCACCCTCGCGAGCTGAGCGAACACGACGGGTTGGACTGGGATGGCCTGGCGCCCACATTCGCCTGGCGCTTTGAAATGGATGGACGCCGTGCCACCTACCGCCCGCGTCGCATCCGCATGAGTGCGAATAACGCCGAGGCCTTGCTATCCGGCGCCTTGGCCGGACTGGGCATTGCCCACCTGCCGACTTGGCTGGCCAGTGAATACCTGGTGCGCGGCGAATTGCTGCCGCTGTTTTGTGAAAATGGCCTGCCCAGCCCGGAAACCACCGGGATCTATGCGCTGCGCCTGGAACAGCAACCCAACGCACGCAGCCGCTTGTTGCTGGAATACCTCAAGACCCGTTTCAGCCCGGTGCCGCCCTGGGACCTGGCCTTGCAAAGTGGCTTGGTCTGACCGCTCGGACAGAATTATCTGGCGCATTAAAGATTTGCCCGCTAGATTCCAGCCCAGATACATTTTCCGGAGGCACCGCCATGAGCAAAAACCCCGACCCGTGCGAATCCCTGATGCTGGACAACCAGCTGTGCTTCGCCCTGCACTCCACCTCGCTGCTGATGACCAAGGTCTACAAGCCACTGCTGCAGGCGCTGGGCCTGACCTACCCGCAATACCTGGCCATGATGGTGCTGTGGGAAGAGGATGGTTTGACCGTCGGCGAAATCAGCAGTCGCCTGCTGACCGATCCAGGCTCGCTGACACCGCTGCTCAAGCGCCTGGAAGTTGAAGGCCTGCTCAGCCGTACCCGCAGCCGTGAAGATGAACGCGTGGTGGTCGTGGAATTGACCGATGCCGGCCGCGCCCTGCAGGACAAAGCCATGGGCATACCCCAGTGCATCCTCGGCGCCAGCGGCCTGGAGCTGGAGCAATTGCGCAAGTTGCAAGGTGACCTGATTGCCTTGCGCACCAACCTGCAAGGCAGCCTTTAACCTATCCCATCTAGGGCGTCGCGTCCGCGGCGCCCGCAAAATATGACCGTTTGTCTGGGCCTCAGAATATATTTATAAATTTATCTTGCGCGCAAAACATTAGCGCTATACATTCGCCTCACCAACTACTTAGCGCACAAACATTTAGCGCTAACAACCGAGAGGAAAACACCATGCAAACGCTCTATACCGCAGTAGCTACCGCCACCGGCGGCCGTGATGGTCGTGCCGTTTCCAACGACAACATCCTCGACGTCAAACTCTCCACCCCCAAAGAATTGGGCGGCGCCGGTGGCCAGGCCACTAACCCTGAACAACTGTTTGCTGCCGGCTACTCGGCCTGCTTCATCGGCGCCCTGAAATTCGTCGCCAGCCAGACCAAACGCAAAATCCCGGATGACGCCTCGATCACCGCCCACGTCGGCATCGGCCAGATCCCCGGCGGTTTCGGCCTGGATATCGACCTGCACATCAGCCTGCCCGGCCTGGCTCAGGACGACGCGCAAAGCCTGGTCGACGCCGCTCACCAAGTCTGCCCGTACTCCAACGCCACCCGTGGCAACGTTGATGTACGCCTGCACGTGACTGTCTAAATGACCTCGGCCGCCCCTGGAGAACGCAATGAACACAATTGGTAAAGCACTCACCGGCACCCTGCTCGCCTTGTCCATCACTAACGCCTTTGCTGCAACCGGTGAAGTCGAACACAACACCCAGGCTTTTCTGGATGTGTTGAACGCCGGCACCGGCAAACCGATGGAACAACTGACGCCCAAGGACGCCCGTGCCGTACTGACCGGCGCTCAGGCGGGTGTGAAGCTGACCTTGCCGGCCGCAGAGGTGAGCCAGAAGACCATCCAGGTCGATGGCAAGCCGCTGGACCTGACCATCGTGCGTCCGGCCGGGGTCAAGGGCACGTTGCCGGTGTTCATGTTCTTCCACGGCGGCGGCTGGGTGCTGGGGGATTACCCGACCCATGAACGCCTGGTGCGGGACTTGGTGGCGGATTCGGGGGCGGTGGCGGTATTCGTCAACTACACGCCTTCGCCGGAAGCGCACTACCCGGTGGCGATCAACCAGGCCTACGGCGCTACAAAATGGGTGGCCGAGCATGGTCAAGAGATCAACGTCGATGGCAAGCGCCTGGCAGTCGCGGGCAACAGTGTCGGCGGCAATATGGCGGCGGTCGTCAGCCTGATGGCCAAAGACAAGGGCACCCCGGCCATCAAGTTCCAAGTGCTGTTATGGCCGGTGACCGACGCCAACTTCGACACCGGCTCCTACAACCAATATGCCGAAGGGCACTTCCTCACCCGCAACATGATGAAGTGGTTCTGGGCCAACTACACCACTGACGCCAAGCAGCGCGCCGAGATCTACGCCTCGCCACTGCGGGCCAGCACCGATCAGTTGAAAGGCTTGCCGCCCGCACTGATCCAGACCGCCGGCGCCGATGTGTTGCGTGATGAGGGCGAAGCCTACGCCCGCAAGCTGGACGCCGCCGGTGTTCCGGTAACTGCGGTGCGCTACAACGGCATGATCCACGATTACGGTTTGCTCAACGTGGTCAGCCAGGTCCCGGCCGTCCGCTCCGCACTGCTCCAGGCCTCGGATGAGCTGAAGCAACACCTCAAGTAAAAAGTAACGCCCATAAAAAAGCCCGACTCAAGGTCGGGCTTTTTTTCGTATCGGCAGGGCCAGAATTACTTCTTGGCGCGACCTTTGTACGAACCACCTTCGCGGGTGTCGATCTCGATCAGGTCGTCGATTTCGATGAAATCGGCCACTTGCAGTTCGGTACCGTTGCTCAGCTTGGCAGGCTTCATCACCTTGCCCGAAGTGTCACCGCGAGCGGAACCTTCGGTGTAGGCCACTTTACGCACGATGGTAGTCGGCAGCTCTACAGAAACCAGGCGCTCTTCGAAGAAAATAGCTTCGCAGACGTCTTCCATGCCTTCTTCGATGAACGGCAGAACGGCTTCGATATCTTCAGCGTTCAGCTCGTACATGGTGTAGTCGGTGGTGTCCATGAACGTGTAGGTGTCGCCGCTGATGAAGGACAGGGTCGCTTCTTTGCGGTCGAGGATCACGTCGTCCAGTTTGTCATCGGCGCTGTAGACGATCTCGGTCTTGTAACCGGTCAGCAGGTTCTTCAGCTTGGTCTTCATGATTGCGCTGTTACGACCAGACTTGGTGAACTCAGCTTTCTGAACCAGCCAAGGGTCGTTTTCGAGACGGATCACTGTACCGGGTTTCAGTTCTTTACCAGTTTTCATTGCATATATCCGAAATTTGGATGGGATTTACAAAATTCAAGGTGGCGTATCATATCCAACTTTCATAAAACTGCACCAGCGCCGTCGCAAGATCGGCCTGCAAGCCTTGTTCCAGACACCATGTTTCGGCGTGCAGATTCACTTCCGGCCAGTGTTCCAGCAGCATTTTCCACGGTTGGGCCATGTCGGCCTCGGTGTTCCAGGCTTGCCAGAGCCCGATAACGGCCGCCCTGGCCGCCGGTGATAAGTTGGCGGTGTACAGCGCCAGGAAGGCATCGAGCTTGTCGAGATGGATGTCTTCGTCCTGTCGGTAGATGTGCCACAACAGCGGACGCCCGGCCCATTGGGCACGCACGAACGAGTCTTCACCGCGCACGGCATTGAAGTCGCAGCACCACAGCAGGTGGTCGTATTGTTCCTGGCGCACGAAGGCGATGACTTGCACCGTCAGCGATCCGCGCTGCTGGATATCACCTGCGACCAGTGGGTCCACACCGAGCCAGCGCTGCACATCGCCCAAGATGCGCCCTTCGGGAACCAACAGATGAGTGGCACGCCCGTCCGTCGATAACACGTCCAGCCAACTGGCCAGCCCGGCGTTTTCGTAGGCGAACAGTGAGATAAGCCGTGCATCCACTGCCGGAACTATGCCCAAGGCTTGCAGGAAATCTCGCTGCGCACCGTCATCCTGCTGAAACGCCTTACGCCGCTCCAGCAACCCAGCTTCACGCAACAGGCCGCCAGTGCCGGGTCGGAACCCAGGAAAGAAGAAGTACTTCTGCACACCTTTGAACTTCACCGACGGCAACCGATGACAGCCCACCACCCACTCTTCGGCACTCAGGTAATCCAGGTTCATCCACAACGGCGCGCGTTCTCGCTCAGCCATGGCTTCCATATAGTCGGGCGGTAACTGACAGGCGAACGCGGCAATCACTACGTCCGCCGCCGGCACCTTCACCCACTCGGTCGGCCAATGGCGCACTTCGACGCCTTCCTGCCATTGCAGCGCTTGCCGCACATCGATTTCAGGGCACATGCGTTCGAAGGCGCGCAGGTCATCGACCCACAAGCACACATCGCAGGCGTGCTCCGCCACCAATTGCCGGGCCAGGCGCCAGGTCACGCCGATGTCGCCGTAGTTGTCGACGACGCTGCAAAAAATATCCCAGCGGGCTTTCATTCCCGGCTCCAACATTCAAAGGCTCGATTGTCCGCATAAATGCGCGGATGCAGAAGGCTTGATCGCGATTATTCTGCACAGTGGCTGTGCGACAATCGCCGCCACGCCGTTTACGCCTGCCAGGAGGCCATCATGTCTGATCGTCCGTTGTCGCTGTTCAAGCTCAGTGCTGCTATCGCGTTTGGCGTGTGGCTGGGGTTTATCGCCCTCGCGCTGACAGCGTGGCTGGCCTCGCGCTACCTGTTCCCGCAGAGCTTGGCACCAGTGGCCCAGGCCGTGCAGCAATTGGGCAAGCCTGCGGTGGTGGCGCCTGAACCGCCGAACCGCATGTTCGAGCAGTACCAGCAGAACCTGCAGAAGCAGGAACAGCAACAAACCCTGGACCAGGCCCGCAACAATGCGCGCAACCTGTCCAACCCCAAATGCCAGTTCTGGCTGCAACAGGACCAGAACGCCCCCAACGAAAAGTCCCGGGCCAATGTCCTGCAATTCTGCGATTGATGACCAATGAATAAACATGCCGTACACCAGCTTGTATTAGAGAAGCTCACCCTTGATCTCGATATTGCCCAACGCGCTGCGCAGACCGCCTACGAAACCGCGACCCACGAAGAAAACATCGCGGAAAACAAATACGACACCCTGGGGTTGGAGGCTTCCTACCTGGCGGCGGGGCAAGCCAAACGCGTGGAGGAGATCAAGCAGGCGTTGCTGCTGTGCCAGAACATGCCGCTGCGGGCTTACGATGATCAGCGCGGTATAGAGGTTGGCGCGCTACTGGGTCTGGAAGACGAGAACGGTCGCCAGCAATGGCTGTTTTTGGCGCCAGATGCTGCGGGCTTGAAAGTGGACGTGGTCGGGCAACCGGTAACCGTCATCACCCCGCGCTCGCCGCTGGGCAAAAGCCTGCTGAGCAAGTTCGAAGGCGATGAGGTGGAGATTCTGGTGGCGGGCGCTCGGCAACATTTTACGGTTACCGAGGCCAAATAGCCGACTCAGTGAACGGGCAATTCTACGCCGTCGAACAACTCTTCCAGTTCCTGCTTGTTGTGGCACTGGATCGCCTTGGCCATGACTTCACGGGTCAGGTGCGGTGCAAACTTTTCGATGAAGTCGCACATGAAACCACGCAGGAAGGTGCCACGGCGGAAGCCGATCTTGGTCACGCTGGACTCGAACAGCTCGCTGGCATCGAGCACCACCAGGTCTTTGTCGAGCGCCGTGTCGACCGCCATCTTGGCGACAATACCCACGCCCAGGCCGAGGCGTACGTAAGTCTTGATCACGTCGGCGTCGGCTGCGGTGAACACCACTTTTGGCGTCAGGCCGCGATGGCTGAAGGCTTCGTCGAGCTTGGAGCGGCCAGTGAAACCGAACACATAAGTCACGATCGGGTATTCAGCCAGGGCTTCCAGGGTCAGTTTTGGCAGCTTGGCCAACGGATGACCTTGAGGCACGACAACGCAACGGTTCCAGCGATAGCACGGCATCATCACCAGGTCGCCGAACAGCTCCAGGGCCTCGGTGGCGATGGCGAAATCGACGGTGCCATCAGCGGCCATTTCGGCAATCTGCATCGGCGACCCTTGGTGCATGTGCAGCGCCACGTCCGGGTACTGCTTGATGAAATCGCGGATCACCGGCGGCAATGCATAACGCGCCTGGGTGTGGGTGGTGGCGATGGACAGGGTGCCCTTCTTCTCATTGGAGAATTCCTGGGCGATCTGCTTGATGCTTTCGACTTTGCGCAGGATCTCACCGGCGGTGGTGATGATGCGCTCACCGGCCGGGGTAACGCGGGTCAGGTGCTTGCCGCTGCGTGCGAACACTTCGACACCCAGCTCGTCTTCGAGCAGGCGGATCTGCTTGCTGATACCGGGTTGCGAGGTGTAGAGGCTTTGAGCGGTAGCGGAAACGTTGAGGTCGTGGTGCGCCACTTCCCAGATGTAGCGCAGTTGTTGAAGCTTCATATGTGTCCCTCAAAGCAGATAGACGCCACGGGTATCAGCGACGGTATATAACTATATTAAAGGTTCGACGGATAAATCTAGAACTTTTTATCGTTTTTATCCATCACACGTCATCACTGCGTCGACGTTGCAACGAAGGCACCAGGTAAACCGGTACCGTAGACAGCTGCAGCACCCGTGCAGCGGTGCGCCCCAACGGAGTGGCCGCCGCAGTTGCATGGCTATGACTGCCTACGATCAGCAGATCCACGGACAGTTTGCGCAGTTGGTCGAGAATCACCTCGCACGGGTCCCCCTGGATCACCCGTACCGAGCGGATCAACTTCAGGTCTTGCTCGCCTTCCCCCAACTCCTCGCGAAAACTGTCCAGCACCCGTTGTTCGATGGTCGCCATCACCGTGGTCAACCCCTGGCTCTGCCATTCACTCAGGGCCTTTTCATCAAGGTAGCTCTGTAACACCGATTCGGCGAACAGCCCGATGGGCTCGACCACGTGAATCACATACAGGTCCGCCTTGAACGTTCGGGCCAGCGCCAGTGCATGTTGCATCACATAAGGCGCGTACAGACCGAGGTCTGTGGCGTAGAGCATCGAACGGATCATAGAACCCCCTGAGACTGCCAGGATGGCGGAGATGAAATCAGCTTAGCAGTGCCCAGGCGACTTGGATTGACTTAGATCTTCACCTCATTACTGATGCCATGGGGCACATGCCCGGTGGCGACGAACTCCATGGCTTTTTCGCAATGCCCGGCCTGGTCATCGAAAAATACGTCTGCCGCGAAGGCTTCCAGGAACGCCGATTTTTCCAGGCCACCGAGGAACAGCGACTCATCCAGGCGGATATCCCACTCACGCAAAGTACGAATCACACGCTCATGGGAAGGCGCCGAGCGGGCGGTGACCAAGGCGGTGCGGATCGGGCAGGCCTCATCCGCAAACTCGCGCTGCAACAAGTTGAGCGCCGCCAGGAAACCTTTGAAGGGACCGCCGTGCAAAGGCTGGCGTGCCGATTCCCGCTCATTGGCCTGGAACGCTTCAAGGCCGCCGGCCTGGTAAACACGCTCGGACTCATCGGAGAACAACACCGCGTCGCCATCGAAGGCAATGCGCAGCTCTTCGCTGGAGGCACGGTTCGGGCCACCGGACAAAATCGTCGCCGCCGCAAACCCGGCATCGAGGGCGCTGCGCACATCTTCAGCATGGGTCGAAAGAAACAGATGGCAACCAAAAGCAGCCAAATAAGGATACGGACTACGCCCGCCTACAAACGCGGCGCGGGAAATATCCAGGCCGTAGTGCTGGATCGAATTGAACACGCGCAGGCCGGTGTCGGCACTGTTGCGTGATACCAGCACCACTTCGACACGGGCGCGGCCCAGGCTGGCGTTCAAGCTCAGCAGCTTCTTCACCAGCGGGAATGCGTCACCGGGTTCGAGGATTTCCTCCTCGTGTTCGATCTGGTACTGGCGATAGGTCTCGACCCCTTCGGCCAGGTAGACCTTATGGCTTTCGCTCAGGTCGAACAGTGCCCGCGAGGAAATCGCCAACACCAGTTTGTCGCCCAATCCTTTTGCCACAGTACGCTCCTCGACTCAGCGGTTATGCCGATCAATAAAACTCAAGGCCTGGTACAGCACCTGCATCCGCGGCAACTCGCAACCGGCAGCCTTGGCGGCAGCGAGTGGCCGGGCGTAGATCGCCGCCAGTTCAAGCGGGCGCTTGTGCACGTGATCGTGGTACATGCTTGGCAGGTAGTCGTCCATGGTTTCGGTCATGGTGAACATCTGCTCGGCGTAACTCTTGGGGAGTTCATGGCCGCAGGCGTGAGCCCCCTGTACCACTTCAGCCATCAGCGCCTGGATCAGTTCGCGGCTGGATTCGTCGGCCATCATCGCCGTGGTGCCCGTACCGAGCAACACGGAGAGGCCATTGTAGGGCACGTTCCACACCAGTTTGTGCCAACGGGCCTGATGCACATTGGCCATGGCCTGGGACTCGATGCCCGCGGCGTGAAACAACGCGGCGCCGGCTTCGACAATCGCCTTTTGCGCGTCCTCGTCATTGGCCGCCGTGCCACTGTGATAACCCAGGTTGACCCGGCCTAACGCCTGGTGCTCGATCACGCCGGGGGCAGAGCGGTGCACGCCGATGTAGCACAGGCCGCCAAGCAAGTGCAGCGACGCGGGCAAGTGTTCACGCAGGCTGTCTTCGACATCGAGGCCGTTTTGCAGCAGCACCACCTTGGCACCGGGCGCGGCGACTTGGGCAATGGTCGGGGCCAGGTCGACGTTGCCGGTGGACTTGGTGCCCACCAGCAGCCAGTCGCACGGCGGCATATCGGCGGCGCGGGCATAAGCCTGCACCGGGTGCAGGTGCAAAGGACCATGCACCGTACTATTGAGGTGCAAGCCATGCTCGCTGACCGCCGCGTATTCACTGCGCAGCAGGAAGTGCACGTCGAAACCGGCGCGCGCCAGCATCAAACCGTAGAAGCCACCGATGGCGCCGGTGCCAATGATGCCAATGCGGGGTGATTGTACGGTCATGGCAGATCCTCTGGAGTGCGGGTAAGCGCTTGGTGGATAGAGTCGTTCAGGTCAGCACGCGTAAGACGCGTCTGCAATTGCCCGAGGAATTGACCCTCGCACACCGCGAACAACGCCGGCAAATGAAAGATCTGGTAGCGTTCGACCGCGCCACCGTTGTGCCCGGCATCCACCCAGCACACGCGGTCCACCGGCAGCGACCAGCCGGGTAACTGCTGGCGCGCCCAACGGCAACTGGAACACCCACTGCTGGTAAACACAACCAGCGAAATACCTGGTAATCCCAGCAATTGCTGGTCAATATCCAGGTCGGTCAATTCCAGTTCCTTCACTATACTGCTGCCACCGCCGTCAATTGGACGGTGCTCGGAGTCCGTGTACATGGGTCGTTTTTTACCTCACCCTGATGATGTCGCTGTCGAGTTAATCCAACGTCCCTCTCCTGCCATCCCCCGCCAACGCCTGCACACGGTCGGCCTGGGCGGCATCGCCTGCCATTGGCCACGCGCCTGGCGCGAAGGCACGGCGGTTGATCTGCTTATCCCTTCCCTGGGCGCCAGCGCGCGTTATCCAGGCTATGTGGCGTGGTGCCGCAAGGTGGAAAACGGCTACCGCGTCGGTGTCGCGTTTACCGATGAACATGCGCTGTTCGGTGCACGGATGGGTGAGCAAGCATGCCGGATAGAGCGCTACTGCCGCCAGCACGAAGACGCCGAACCGACACCCCAGCAACTCGAAGCCCTGGCCCGTGAGTGGGTATCGCGCCATGCCAGCGAGTTCTCCCATGAGGCCTTTGTGGCGCCAGCGCTGGATTAAAGCGGGCTTTGCCCATTGTCGCGGGCCCGTGTTACGCGCTAAGGTTCCTCCCCCCTGCATTCAAATCATGCTGTGCTCCGCCGCACGGGGATGGCTGGCGGCCGGCACCCGTGACCCTGACGAGTAACACGATGGCTGATTTACCGATCAATGACCTAAACGTCGAATCCAACGAGACCCTGATCACGCCCGATCAGCTCAAGCGCGAAATTCCTTTGAGCGACGCTGCCCTGCAGACCGTCACCAAGGGCCGCGAAGTCATCCGTGACATTCTCGACGGCACCGACCACCGCCTGTTCGTCGTCATCGGGCCTTGCTCGATCCACGACCTCAAGGCTGCCCACGAGTACGCCGAGCGCCTCAAGGTGCTGGCGGCGGAAGTGTCCGACACCCTCTACCTGGTGATGCGCGTCTATTTCGAAAAACCGCGTACCACCGTCGGCTGGAAAGGCTTGATCAACGACCCGTACCTGGACGACTCGTTCAAGATCCAGGACGGTCTGCACATCGGTCGTCAGTTGCTGCTGGACCTGGCCGAGATGGGCCTGCCCACCGCCACCGAAGCCCTCGACCCGATCTCCCCGCAGTACCTGCAGGACCTGATCAGCTGGTCGGCCATCGGCGCTCGCACCACCGAATCCCAGACTCACCGTGAAATGGCGTCCGGCCTGTCCTCGGCCGTGGGCTTCAAGAACGGCACCGACGGCGGCCTGACCGTGGCGATCAACGCGCTGCAATCGGTCTCCAGCCCGCACCGTTTCCTTGGGATCAACCAGGAAGGTGGCGTGTCCATCGTCACCACCAAGGGCAACGCCTACGGTCACGTGGTGCTGCGTGGCGGCAACGGCAAGCCCAACTATGATTCGGTCAGCGTTGCGCTGTGCGAGCAGGCACTGAACAAGGCGAAGATCAAGCCGAACATCATGGTCGACTGCAGCCACGCCAACTCCAACAAGGACCCGGCCCTGCAGCCGCTGGTGATGGAAAACGTCGCCAACCAGATCCTGGAAGGCAACCAGTCGATCATCGGCCTGATGGTCGAGAGCCACCTGAATTGGGGTTGCCAGGCGATCCCAAAAGACCTGGCCGACTTGCAGTACGGGGTGTCGATCACCGATGCGTGCATCGACTGGGCGGCCACCGAAAACACCCTGCGCAGCATGCATGCCAAGCTCAAGGACGTTCTGCCTAAACGCAAACGCACCTGACTTTAAACTGCGCACACGAAAACGCCGGGCTAAGCCCGGCGTTTTTCATGCTGCTGTTTACGGTTTACAGCTTTGCGGCATGGCGCTGGTGGCGCTCCATGTAACGTTCTACGTAGGAGCACGACGGGATCACCGTATAACCTGCCTCTTCGGCGAACTTCAGGGCTTCCTCGGTCAATGCCGCCGCAATCCCACGGCCCCGCAGTGCGTTGGGCACGAAGGTCCGATAGATATCCAGGGTCTGTTTGCCGAGGTCCATATAGGTCAGATAGGCACGATGACCGTCCACATTGGTCTCGAACTGATGACCAGCCTGGTCATGGTGGATGGACAACGCCTCGCTCATCACTACTCCTCGCGGGTCTTGGTTTCTGACCCCTACCTTACCGATGTTTGTCCGGCGAAGGAACATCTACGCCACCCCGTGCCGGTTTCGACATCGAGAAAACCCTGAGCGTTTACAACCAGCACGTAGGGAATAGTAGGCACCAATCCTGAAATTGCTCAAGGCGCGCTCGTCATCCCCAGCCGCTGGTGGATATAGAAAGGGCTCCGATCAACCTGGGATCGAAAGCCTGAACATTGCCGGCAGTTGAACCTTAAGACGAACAGGCGCTCTTAAAGTCACCTCTACATGCGCAAAAGATGCCGGGCAAAGCAAAGCCAAGCTGAACGTAAGTGTCAGCTTGGATATATAAATTTTCATCTGTTTACAAGGCTTAACACATGCGGGCCGGCCCTTTCAGCCTGGATCCAATTTTCGCCTGTTTGAAAAAAATTGGACGGTTTTTATACAAACCTCCAAAAGATTAGCCAAAATAGATTCGGCGCGAGAATTTTTTTTGCTTCTTGCGCTACGTCAGTTTACTTACTACAAGTAATGGGTAGTATGTACGCCGGCTATTAGCTCACCCTGGGCGAACTAGCCATCTAATAGAAAGTCCTTGAAGGGGAACACGATGAACAACGTTCTGAAATTCTCTGCTCTGGCTCTGGCCGCAGTTCTGGCTACCGGTTGCAGCAGCGTCTCCAAAGAAACCGAAGCTCGTCTGACTGCAACTGAAGACGCAGCAGCTCGCTCCCAGGCCCGTGCAGACGAAGCCTACCGTAAAGCTGATGAAGCTCTGGCTGCTGCTCAAAAAGCACAACAGACTGCTGACGAAGCTAACGAGCGCGCACTGCGTATGCTTGAAAAAGCTAGCCGCAAGTAATAATCCTTCGGGGTTGTTATCAAGCCGATCCATTTATGGGTCGGCTTTTTTATTGCCTGGGGTTTGCACCTGAATCGCGGGCAATAAAAAGCCCGCCGAAGCGGGCTGTTGATCACACAGCGTTACTGCTGCAGATCGATCGGCGTACTGACGGCCACCGAAGCTGCGCCAGGCACGCCGATTTCCGTCGGCAAGCCGTCTTCCGCCGCCACTACATCACGCACCTGGTCCCAGTTCACGCGCAATTGGTTGGCCAAGTCTTCACGCTTGAGCAAGGCGTTGATGACGGCGGTGTGCTTGTCGACCACTGACGGCGTCCCGTCATCATTCAATGGCGTATGCGCTTCAAGGTAGACCTTGCCACCACTGCGACCAAACTTGTAGGCATCGTTGATGATGCGCACCGACGTCCCCACCGGCACCATGCCCGCCATCTCCAGCACGTTGTTGTTGAACATGCGGAAACAACCGTGGCTTGTACGCGTGCCGATACCAAATTTCATGTTGGAACCATGGATCAGATAACCCGGCGTGCCCAGGGTGAACTTGAACGGCCCCAGCGGGTTGTCCGGACCGGCCGGCACCACGTTGGGCAGCGGGTCGCCGTTGGCAGCGTGCTCGGCCTTGATCGACGCAGGCGGCGTCCAGGTCGGGTTGGGGGTCTTGGCAATGATGCTGGTGTGGGCGATTGGCGACCCCCAGCCTTCACGACCGATCCCCAACGGGAACGTGTAGACCACGTTCTGGCCCTTGGGGAAGTAATAGAGTCGGTATTCCGCCAGGTTGATCACAATACCTTCGCGCGGGCCCGGCGGCAGGATGAAGCGCGTCGGCAACACGATCTCGGTGCCCGCCCCCGGCAACCAGGCATCCACGCCCGGGTTGGCCGCGACCATCTCCGAGTACCCCAGATCATAGGTAGTGCCCAGGTCGGCAAACGTATCTTCGTACTTGGCCTTGATCACCTGGACCTGGCCGACGATGTCTTCACCCGGTGGTGGCAAGGGCAACTGCAGGGCTGACGCCGAACCGGCCGCGCAGAGCGCAGCGAGAGACAGGCAGCAGGTGACGACGGAAAGGCGCGACAACATCCGGTAAATCCTTCGCAGAACGACGGGGAGGTAAACATCGATTGTATACGTGAAGCGCGCTTCTAGCTGCCCCCTACAACTCGAAACGCAGCTCCGGCCAGATCGGCGGCGTGCCGCGCTTCTGGGATTCCAGTATCGCACGGCACAAAGGGCACAGGCGCTGGTCCTGAAAGATCGAACGATCGACCCGCGACCAACGCGGTTGCGCAGGCAATAACGTGCCGCACAGCGTGCGATCAATGGAGCCGCCCAGTTCCAGTTGACGCGCCACCAGATGCACCCGCACTTCCTGGCAGGCGAACAGATCCAGCTGCTCGTCCGGCTCGATCAGTTGGTAGTTAAACAGGGACCAGGCAGGACGCGACATCAGGGGCTCCAAATCGGGGGGGCGCCACCTTAGCCGAAAGCCTGCCGGTAGAAAAGCGTCATAGCAGCGGTTTTAGCGTCGGCCAGACATTTTCCAGCAACTTGCCCTGGGCGCCGACCGCCGGATGCAGTTGATCAGCCTGCATCAGCTCCGGATGCCCGCCCACGCCATCAAGGAAAAACGGCACCAGCGGGACGTTTTTCTGTTTGGCCAGCACGCCATAGACCTCGGCAAACGCGGTGGTGTAGCGCGGGCCATAATTGGGCGGCAGTTGCATTCCCAACAGCAACACTTTGGCGCCGCCGGCCTTGGACTGGTCAATCATCGACGCAAGATTTTGTTGCAATTGAGCGGGTGGCTGGCCACGCAAGCCGTCGTTACCGCCCAACTCGATCACCACCACGTCCGGTTTATGCTCTGCAAGCGCCGCCGGCAGCCGCGCCAGGCCTCCGGCACTGGTGTCGCCACTGATGGAGGCATTCACCACTTTATCGTCGAAACCTTCCTGCTTGAGCCGTTGCTGCAACAGGGCAACCCACCCTTTGCTGGTATCCAGGCCGAAACCGGCACTGATACTATCGCCAACGATCAGGACTGTACCCGCCGCTGCGTTCTGGGCCATGCACATCAAGGCCAGGCCAGCACTCACAAACCACATTCGCATCGGATTCTCCATGGGCGCAAGCATTCTCACCGCGCGGAACCTTAGCAAAGTGGTTCCCAGCGCGGAAGGTGAACTGACTATCCTGCACGAACTGAGCCTGGAACTGAACAAGGGCGATAGCCTGGCTATCGTCGGTAGCTCCGGCTCCGGTAAATCCACCCTCCTCGGCCTGCTCGCCGGTCTCGACCTGCCCAGCAGCGGCGAAGTCACCCTTGCCGGGCAAGCCCTCAGCACCCTCGACGAAGACCAGCGCGCGCGCATCCGTGCCGAGCACGTGGGCTTCGTGTTTCAGTCGTTCCAATTGCTCGACAGCCTCAACGCGCTGGAAAACGTCATGCTGCCGCTGGAACTGGATGGCCGCAAAGACGCCCGCGAGCGTGCCCGGCACCTGCTGGAACGCGTGGGCCTGGGCAAACGCCTGACCCACTCGCCACGCCAACTCTCCGGTGGCGAGCAACAACGGGTAGCGATTGCCCGCGCCTTTGCCGCAGAACCGGACGTGCTGTTTGCCGATGAGCCCACCGGTAACCTCGACAGCCACACCGGCGAGCGCATCAGCGACCTGCTGTTCGAACTCAACCAAGAAAGCGGCACGACCCTGGTGCTGGTCACCCACGACGAGCGCCTGGCCCACCGTTGCCGACGCTTGATCCGCCTTGAAGCCGGCCTGATGGTCGCGCCCCTGGAGCCTTGATGGCACGTTTGCCGCTGTTGCGCCTGTTCAGCCTTGCCATGCGCCAATTGCTGCGCGACGCCCGCGCCGGTGAATTGCGCGTGTTGTTCTTCGCCCTGCTGGTGGCCGTCGCCGCCAGTACCGCCATTGGTTACTTCGGCGCGCGCCTCAACGGCGCGATGCTGTTGCGCGCCACCGAGTTCCTCGGCGCCGACCTGGTGCTCGAAGGCAGCTCCCCCGCCCGTCCCGAGCAAATCCAGTCCGGCACCGAGCTGGGCCTGGATCACGCCCGCGTGGTGGAGTTTTCCAGCGTCATTGCCACGGATAATGGCATCCAGCTCTCCAGCATCAAGGCGGTCAACGAGCAGTACCCACTGCGCGGTGAGCTGAAAAGCGCGGCTGCACCCTTTGGTGATGAAACCCCAGGCGGCGGACCAAAATCCGGTGAAGCCTGGGTGGAAGCACGGCTGCTGACGGCCCTGGACCTCAAGGTCGGCGACAGCATCGATGTGGGCATGAAGACACTGCGCCTGGCCCGCGTGCTGACCTACGAGCCGGACCGTGCCGGCAACTTCTACAGCCTCACGCCCAGGGTGATGATCAACCTGGCAGACCTGGACGCCACCGGTGTGGTGCAGCCCGGCAGCCGCGTGAGTTACCGCGAACTGTGGCGCGGGCCGCAGGGCAGCACCGTGCTGCAAACCTATCGTGACCTGGTCAAGCCGGGGCTCGCCGCCAACCAGCGCCTGCAAGACTCACGGGACGGCAACCAGCAGATCGGCGGCGCCCTGGGCAAGGCCGAGCGCTACCTGAACATGGCCAGCCTGGTGGCCGTGCTGTTGGCCGGTGTGGCCGTGGCACTGTCGGCCAATCGCTTCGCCACCCGACGCTTCGACGCCAGTGCCTTGCTGCGTTGCCTGGGACTGTCGCGACGCGAAGCCATGTTGCTGTTCAGCCTGCAACTGAGTGTGCTGGGGCTGTTGGCGAGCCTCACCGGCGCCCTGCTCGGCTGGCTGGCGCAGTTTGGCCTGTTCTATTTCCTTCATGACTTGCTGCCATCGGACGTGCCACCCGGCGGGCTGCTACCGGCAATCGCCGGGATCGGCACCGGGCTGGTCGCCCTCGCCGGTTTCGCCCTGCCGCCCCTGGCTGCACTGGGTCGCGTGCCACCGCTGCGAGTCTTGCGTCGCGACCTGCTGCCAATCCCTTCCAGCACCTGGATGGTCTATGGCGCGGCACTGTTTGCCTTGGGCCTGATCATGTGGCGCCTGAGCCTTGACCTGGTGCTGACCTTCGCCCTGCTCGGCGGTGGGGTAGTCGCTGCGCTGGTACTCGGCGGCCTGCTCCTGCTGCTGTTGCAAAGCTTGCGCCGTCTGCTGGCGCGCGCCTCGCTGCCCTGGCGACTGGGCCTGGGGCAATTGTTGCGTCATCCGCTGGCGGCGGCTGGTCAATCCCTGGCATTCGGTTTGATCCTGCTCTCCATGGGTTTGATCGCCCTGCTGCGTGGCGAGTTGCTCGACACCTGGCAAAACCAGCTGCCCAAGGACGCCCCCAACTATTTCGCCTTGAATATCCTGCCGGCTGACAAGGACGCGTTTGGCGCCCGCCTGCTGGAGTTGCAAGCGCAGTCCGCGCCGCTGTATCCGGTGGTGCCAGGTCGCCTGATCAGTATCAATGGCGAGCCCGTACAGGAAATCGTCAGCAAGGACTCCAGCGGCGATCGCGCGGTGCAACGCGACCTGAGCCTGACCTGGGCTGCCGACCTGCCGCCCGGCAACGCCCTGACCGCCGGCTCATGGTGGTCACAGCAACCTACCGATGAAATCCCCGGCGTATCGGTCGAGGCCAAGGTGGCGGAAAGCCTCAAGCTCAAGCTCGATGATCACCTGGTGTTCACCGTGGGCGGGGAAAACCGTGAAGCGCGGGTGACCAGCCTGCGGACTATCAACTGGGATAACTTCCAGCCCAACTTCTTCATGATTTTCCAACCGGGCACGTTGAAGGATCTACCCGCTACCTACCTGACCAGCTTCTACCTGGCGCCAGGACATGACCAGCAGATCGTCGACCTGTCCCGCGCTTTCCCGGCGGTAACCATCCTGCAGGTCGAAGCGCTGCTGGAGCAGTTGCGCAGTATCCTTGCCCAAGTGACCCTGGCGGTGGAATACGTGCTGCTGTTTGTGCTGGCGGCAGGGATGGCGGTGCTGTTCTCCGGCCTGCAAGCCACCCTGGATGAGCGCATCCGCCAGGGGGCGCTGCTACGTGCACTGGGCGCCGAACGCAAGCTGCTGGTCAAGGCCAGGCGTATCGAGTTCGGGCTGCTGGGCGCAGTGAGTGGTCTGCTCGCAGCGCTGGGGACCGAGTTGGTGACCTTTGTGCTGTATCGCTATGCGTTTGACCTGGCCTGGCAGCCTCACCCGTGGCTGTTGCTGCTGCCGGTGATTGGCGCCGTATTGATCGGCGGTGCCGGTGTATTCGGCACTCGCCGCGCACTCAACGCCAGCCCGTTGACCGTGCTACGCGAAGGTTGAAACCTGATCGGCCCGCGTTCATCACTGGACGCGAGCCGACCTCACTTACTTCACATATTCGATGCCGGTGATCCACCAGCACACATCTCCACCCGGGGTCTGCACGACGGCCTCATCGTCCACTTCCTTGCGCAACAACGCACGGGCCATGGGTGAGTCGATGGAGATGTAGTCCATCCGATCATAAATCTCGTCATAGCCGACGATGCGAAAACGCTTGGTCTCACCTTGCTCATTCTCGATGTCTACCCAGGCGCCGAAGAACACCTTGCCCTCTTGCTCGGGCATGTATTCCACAACGCGCATGTCCTCCAGGCGCTTGCGCAGGTAACGCACGCGACGGTCGATTTCACGTAGCAGTTTCTTGTTGTACTGGTAATCGGCGTTTTCGCTGCGATCTCCCAGCGAAGCCGCCCAGGTCACTTTGCGCGTGGTGTCCGGGCGTTTTTCGCGCCACAGATAATCCAGCTCCTTCTTCAGCGCTTCATGGCCTTCTTTGGTAATCAGCTTGGTACTCAAACGCTTGCATCCCCAGACAGTGTCCACAGGTGCCGATACGCCTGGGCTTCAAACCCAGCCCACGGCTGGCAGGCGTTGATGATAAATGAACTCGCGAAAGTAGCCAGGCCAGTCTAGCCATCCAACGCCTGATCCAGCTCAAGCAGCACACCCCGCAGGCTCTGCCGCAAACCCGAAACCTGCGACGTCATCACCTTCAGGGCCTCGGTTCTCTGGCTGACCGCAAGCGAATGATCATGCAGTTGAGTGGTGCGCCGTTCCAGTTCTAGAGCTTTCTCATCCAATAGTTTCTGCTCTTGCTGCAAGCGCGCCTGCCATTGCTCCAGTGCCGATTCCCGTTCGATGGCTGCCAGCTTTTGCTGGGTCAGCTCTTGAGCAACACGGGCCAGGTTGGTCAACGTGCTGTCCACTTCGAACAACGTACTGTGGTCGGCTGGAGGCGGGCGTTTCAGAGGTGTCGGCACATCGGGCTCCGCTTGGATGACCGTTGCGGCTTGCGCCATCATCAACGGAGCCTCGACAGGGGGTTGTCGAATCTCCTCAACGGGATGTTCATGCACAGGCGCCGGGAATGGCTCGGAAGGATTCATCGCCTTGGGAGATGAGCTCATTTGCGACGAAAAACGAATGGACGGTACGATCACTGAAGCGCTTTCGATCGCCGGCAGCGTCGGCGCAGACATGCCCAGGGTGATCACCTTCATCACCAGTGCCTTCTTGATGATCACTGAGTGATGGTCCTCGGGCCTGGCGGGCGGCAGCTTGCAGCCTTTCAAATCGACAAAATGATAGGGCACCTGGGTTTCCGTCACCCCGCCCGCCTTCATTCCCGAAGCAGCCAACGTCAGAATTTGCTTGAACACATGTAATGCCAACTGCAAATCCTCCCTGGACTCAACCCCACCCAGGAAATACCGATCAACTTTCTTACGTAACGCGGCGATATAGACCCTGGAACTTTCCGGTTCTACTTCCTCATCCAGGCTATAGACAAGAAAGTTGGAGGCCGTCTGACCCACGGCAAATCCACAGAGCAATGCACCATTAACCGGAGCATCTTGGCCATTACGCTCAAGAACAAGGGTACGTAGCAGCATCATGGTATTCAGGCCTCATTATGCAGTGCAGAAAGTTTATATAAACAACTAATAAACATTCAAAAATTGGACATTCCGAAACCTAACACATTGCTTCAGCGACCTGCCCAACCCGCACGTAGGACTTCTCTTATTACGCATTATCGACGTTCCCAAAAGCGATCGTTACCCGTACCCTTTTTTTCACGCCCCCTACGTCATACCAAACTTTTTCGGTAAAAAAATGATCGAAATAAGCAATCTGACAAAACACACGGGTAACACCGCTGTACTCAGCGACTTTTCGTTCATCGCCAATCAACAAGAATGCGTGGGATTATTCGGGCAAGATCATTCTACCAAAACAACCCTGTTCGATTTAATAGCCGGGTCAACAAAGCCCTCCAGCGGTCATATAAACGTCCAGGGTTTCGATATACAAACCCATGCACTTAAGGCAAGGCAACTCGTTGGTTATCAACTGTCCACGGACCTCGGCCATCCAACGATGTCCGTCAAAGCGTTCCTTGGCTTCATCGCTGCCGTTCGCGGCTTCTACGGCGCCGAAAAGCGCTCGCGGCTGGAACAGGTCATCGCACGATTGGATTTGTTTCCCGTGCTCGATGCGCCTCTGGATGCCCTCTCCATCGGTTGGAAACGTAAAGTCGCCCTTGCGCAGGCCATCGTGCATAGCCCAGTCCTGTTGCTGCTGGATGAACCCACCGAAGGACTTGCACCTGATCAAAAATATGCGTTCAGGTCGCTCATCCAATCTTTAACGCAAGAAATGACAGTCATCATCGCTTCTCGCCACTGCGATGAATTATCTGATTTGTGTACCCGAGCGTTAGTCATGGCAGGCAGTCGCCTGGTCGCCGATAACCCGCTGCCCGATCTACAACGCGACTCACGTCATTTCCAGGCCGTCACCCTGGCCGCGGACACACCATTGGACCTATTGGCCCTGGCCGTACTGCCCGGCGTGGCTGGCATCGAAGAACATCGACATGCCCCCGGCACGGTGACCGTTCTCGCCATGCCGGGACACACCATCTATCCCCATATCAATACGCTGATTGCCAGTCGCCGCTGGAAAATCAACTCGTTAAACCTGGAACCAGGTCGCCTGAATGATGTGGTCCATCACCTGAGCCAGGAGGCGCCCCGTTGAAATTATTACCTATTATTTTCAAGCGTCAGCTCGCCAGCTATGCCTGCACACCCAGTACTTACCTGCACATTGCCGTCTTTCTCATACTGTCCGTGGCATTGGGAAAGTACATAAGCCCGTGGCCGGAACAAAACATCAGTGACTTGCAGGTGTTCTTCCAGTTTCACCCCTGGCTGTATTTACTACTGATTCCCGCCTTGGCCACGCAACTATGGGCGGATGAGTCCAGTACAGGCTTTCTCGGGCTAATGAAAACCATGCCCATCACAACCTATGAATGGGTGATCGGAAAATTCCTGGCCGCCTGGTTCATAGCAGGGGCAGCCCTGTTTCTGATGTCTCCTCTCGTCATCATAGCCAACTACTTGGGCAGGGCCGATAACAGCGTTATTGCTTCGCAATTTTTCGTGAGCTGGTTGTTGGCAGGCAGTTACCTGTCCGTGGGTTGCTTTATTTGTGCCTTTGTACGCCAGCGCACTGTCATTTTCGTATTGACCCTTGGCCTGCTTCTGACAGCCAGTGGACTTTCTTCCATCCTGGATGCCCTTGAACACCAAGCCCCTATTGGCTTGATTGATAGCTTGGCCGCACTCAGCCCTACTTTGCGATTTAGTAATATCGACGATGGGAAACTCACACTTCGTGACACGCTCTACTTCATTAGCATGATCTTCGCCTTTCTCGCTGCGACGATAGTCACACTCAACTACAAACACAGCTGAGAAGGGAAACCCTCAATGCGGTCCTCGCTGCGCACCGGCATGACACTTACCGTCACCTTCCTGCTTTTCCTGGCGTTCAATCTGGTTTGGATAGGCAAATTTCCTGATATACGGTGGGACCTTTCTGAGCAAAAAGCTCACACCTTGACACCTGCGGTAAAACAGCTGCTCACCACACTGGAAGACCCGCTCGACTTGTATTACTTCAACTCCGCCAACGCCCCCAAAAGAAGCTACGCGGTGCAACGCTACAGCAAGCGTATTGAAGACCTGCTCAAGGAGTACGAGGAAACAGCCAATGGCATGATCAACCTGCACCTGATTGAACCAGCGCCTTTTTCGGAGGACGCCTACAAAGCCCGGCTCTCCGGGCTCGACGATAATGCCGGGTTTCTCGGTCTTATCGGCTCCCGAGCAGGTCACGGTGTGCGACGTATTGGTTCCTTCAGCCTCGACCAAGAGCCACTGCTTGAGTATGAAATCAGCCATCTGCTCTATAAATTGCAGAACCCCGAACGCCCGGTCATCGGGCTATTGGCGGGATTGGCGATGGACGGATCCGCAGGCCGGTTGTTGCAGGAGCTAAGGCAGGAATTCGACCTGGTCAATCTGGAGCCGACTGCCGCATCCGTTCCCCAGCCCATCAAAACCCTGATGGTCGTGCACCCTCAGGCATTGTCTGAGCGAACCTTGTATGCCATTGAACAATTTGTCTTGAGGGGCGGCAGATTAATGATGTTTATCGACCCTCTGACTGAGCAACGCCCAAACCTCCCCCCAGGCACCACTCAGCTGAGCGAGTTGCTGGCTGCCTGGGGTGTCCAAATGCCAGCGGACAAGTTGGTGGTTGACGACGTCTACACGCCAAGGGAGACACCTGGCACGCCCAATCAGGTCCGATTGAACCTGCCCCGACAGGCGATGAACACCCATGACATCAGTACGTGGAACCTCAATAGGGTGACGGTATCGAGTAGTGGCGCCCTCTCCCCACTGAGCAAGAGCCGCACAACCTTCACCCCGCTCCTGCAAAGCTCCGAACAGTCTGTCCTGTTGGACGCCAACGGCTTCACAAGCGCAGCCCGCATCGACTCATTGATTGAAGGGGCGTCAAAGCAGGAACGAACTCATGTGATCGCGGCGCGTATCAAGGGGCCGAGCTATTCGGTGTTTCCCGATGGCATCAAGGGGCAGCCGCCCGGTTTGCAGAAAGCGGCACAGATTCATGTCGTGGTGGTGGCTGACACAGACATGCTCATGGATAAGGTCAACGACTCGGCCCCCGACGGCAACGCGCTGTTTGTCTTGAATACGCTGGACAACCTGTCCGCCCCCGACACACTCGCCGCCATTCGCCCGCGTGTGCCGCAGGAAACGTCGCCGAACAGGTTGGAGAGCATGCGCACCGTCGCGAAACAGGCCTATCGCGTAAAAGCCAGCGAATTGGAACGGCGCCTACAGCGCACGGAGCAGGAATGGCAGCGGCTTAGCCCGTGGACAACCGCCCTTGGTACCCAGCCCGTGGACACCACCACTCGGCTGCAGGCACTCAACAAGGAACGCCTGCGCTTGCCCATGGAGTTGCATGCCCTGGAGGACGAGGCCTATGCCCAGGTGCGTCGACTGGAATGGGTGATAAAACTGACGGTGACTTTTGCGATACCCGTGACCTTATGCCTGATTGCCTGGCTGGTCTTTCTGGGCCAACGCCGTCGCCGGCTGAAAGCCGGCAGCGTCATTCACTGAACGCTCAACGACGGGCGATCAGCCCTTGCCGGGCAATACGGGTCAATTGACGAATAACCTCATCGGCGTCACCGGCAGTTGGCGCCTGGATAACCGCAAGGTCAAAGCTGTTGCTGGCAAACCGCGCAAGGGAATCGCCGTCTTCGACAAACTGGATCAGGAACGCCGAAGGTCGGCCCGTGCGACGCGGCCAGCCATCCAGGTAACGCAATAGCGTCGGCTGATGCTTGCCACCCAGGAGAATTTTTGGATTGCGTTGAGTGAGGTCCGCGGTGATCGGGGCCAGGCGTATCAGGGGGCGTAGTGCATTCATCGTGTCGTGTCTCTGCCTCAAAAGTCTGCGGGCAGGTGAGAGGCAACACCGAACCAGCGCTTTAGCGGAATTTCGAAGCATGGAACATGCTTCTGTCGGGACCGATAACGATCACCCATGGCGCCCCGCAATTAGCTGTTTAAATCGGCGCATGAGCGGCATCCTAGAGAAGCCGGTGGGGCGGTGTCAAGAATCCCGATCAGCAAAAAGCCCGCACAGAGCGGGCCTTTTGAGGGTTCTACGCAAATCAGTTGGCGATGGCGCGATCCGCAGACAGCTTGCCAGCACCTTCCAGCAGCACCGCCAGGGAACCGCCGAGCAAGGCCAGTGCGAACTCATAACCGTTGTTGGCCATGAACAGACCGTTATGGATATGCACCGAGAAGATCGCCACCAGCGACAGGATGGTCAGGCCCAGTGCCGCAGGACGAACCAGCAGGCCGATGATCAAGGCCAAACCCGCGAAGAACTCGGTGCCGCCCGACAACAGCGCCATCAGGGTACCCGGCGCCAGGCCGATGCTTTCCATCCACTGGGCAGTGCCCGCCAGGCCGTAGCCGCCAAACCAGCCAAAGAGTTTCTGCGAACCGTGAGCGGCAAAGATGATGCCGACAACAATGCGCAAAATGGTCAGGCCGTAACCGGCGCGGGTGGACAGGATGCTCTTGATCAGTGGGCTCATGGTGATAATCCTTTTCTAAATAGGGGTTGGTTGGCCGCTATATTAATCAGTTTAAACAATGATAAAAGCCGAAAAAATGCCTGATTAATATCGATAAAATCGATTACTTCCGTGAGGCGATTTTCGGCGCCGGCGGCTCCAGGGACTCCCGCTCCCGGTCAAACGCCAAATAGTACTTGTTGACGCTATTAACATAGCTGACGCCGCCCATCCCTACCTGCTCCATGGCAATGCGTTCAACCTGGAAGAACCACTGATTGGGGTTAAGCCCCCGGCGCTTGGCTTCAGTGCGCATGCCCTGCACCCGCTCCGGCCCCATATTGTAGGCCGCCAATACAAAGGCCATGCGCTCACGCTCATTGAGCTTGGGGCTGGCGAAGAACTTGCGACGGATCATCGCCAGGTAGCGCGCGCCCGCTTGCACATTACTGTCGAGACTCTCAATGTTATTGACCCCTACCCGCTGCGCTGCCGAAGGGGTGATTTGCATCAAGCCGGTGGGACCGCCGCTGTTGCGCGCGCCAGGGTCCAGAGCGGACTCCTTGAAGGCCAGTGCCGCCAGGTTCAGCCAATCCATGCCCTGCTCGCGGGCATGCTTTTGTAACACCGGGCGCAGTTTTTCCAGGCGTTGACGGTCAACGCGAGCCAGTGGATTGCGCACTTGATAGAGACGACGGTAGATACGCTGGAACGCCACATCCTGGTCGGAAGGGGTCCGGTAAGTCTTGAGGAATCGATCAATGCTGGCCCGCAGCATCGAAGCATCCTGGCGCACGAACCAATATTCGTCGCCCGGCTCGCTGATCGCCACCTGCTTATCGAAGCGCAACTTGGGCAAGATCTTCGACCAGCGTTCGGCAATCGGTTTTTCAACAATGGTCAGGTGAAAAATGCCGGCCTGGACCATCTCCAGCACATCCTCCACGGCCAGGGTCGGGTCCACCCACTCCACTTTCACCGGCGGTTGCTTGTGCAGCGCCAGCTTCTGATTGACCTGACTGATGGCATCCGCCGCCGCACTGCCGGTGGTCAACGCCAGTGTGCGGCCAGACAGTTGCTCCAATTTGGTGAACCGCCGCTCGCCCTTCACCCCCACCAACCACAGCGGTACATCGCTGACAATCGGGTCGCTGGTGCTGATCTTGTGTGCAGCCTTTACATCCAGCAACTCACCCGGAGCGACCAGGTCGCCTTCGCCACGGGCCAACGCGCCGAGCAACTGGTCCTTGGCCTTGGGAATGATCTTGAAGTTGATTTCCTGGCCATCGCGGGCATGACCATTAAGATATTGCTCGAAGGCGCGCAGGCGATGGTATTCGACACCGATGGCCTGGCCCTGGACCTCGCCGGAACTGTTTCGGCTCTGGTTGACCAATACACGCAGGGTGCGACTGGAGCGAATCTCCGCCAGGTCGCGTACCTTGCCGGGCTTGGTCACTTCCAGCGGCCCGTCCAGACGCGCGACCGCCGCCATGGGCAGCAGCAACGTCAGGCACAACATAAGCAACGCCGAGGGTCGGATCATCCGCTCTCCGGAAAAGAATACTGGCCAACGCCCTCGCGAAAAACGAGGCGCTGGGGGTCAGAAACAGAGCGCTTTATGCGCTGGCAAGGTACGCAACGGCGGCATGATGGCGGGCGACGAGCCAACCACGATGTCACTTGCGACGTTCAAAGACAGCTATAACTCGTTGTAGTTCTTCGTTTTTCTTATAAATCTACAGCTCTGATATGCTTTCCGGCCGCAGGCGGAGATAGCACCATGCAACTCATTGATATCGGCGTCAACCTGACCAACCCCAGTTTCGACGAGAAGCACCAGGCGGTGCTCGACCGCGCCTATGCCGCTGGCGTACAGCAATTAGTGCTCACCGGCACCAGCATCGAGGGCAGCGAACTAGCCCTGCAATTGTGCGAAAAACTAGATGAAAGCGGCCAGCGCCTGTTCAGCACCGCCGGCATCCACCCCCACTCCGCCAGCGACTGGAACAGCGACAGCGCCCATCGTCTGCGCGTTTTGCTCAGCGAGAGCCGCGTACGTGCGGTGGGTGAATGCGGGCTGGATTTCAACCGGGATTTTTCCCCGCGCCCGCAGCAGGAAAAAGTCCTCGAAGAACACCTGGCCCTGGCCGTCGAACTGAAACTGCCGGTATTCCTCCACGAACGTGACGCCAACCAGCGCCTGCTGGAGATCCTAAAGGACTATCGCGACCACCTTACCGCCGCCGTGGTGCATTGCTTTACGGGCGAACAGCAAGCGTTGTTCAGCTACCTCGACCTCGACTTGCACATTGGCATCACCGGCTGGATCTGCGACGAGCGCCGTGGGACACACCTGCACCCGCTGGTCAGGGAAATTCCCAGTGAACGTCTGATGCTGGAAAGCGACGCCCCTTATCTGCTGCCGCGCACCCTACGGCCAAAGCCGAAAAATGGCCGTAATGAGCCGGCGTATCTGCCGGAAGTCCTGCGCGAAGTCGCCCTGCACCGCAACGAAAGCCTGGAAGACCTGGCTCGACACAGCACTGCATGCGCCCGTCGCTTTTTTGGACTGCCCGAAGTGGATTGATGCGGCGCATTGACCCATGTCAAAACCGTTTCCCTGGATAGCGGCACAATAATGGCACCTTGCCAATGCTGTTTCCGCTATCAGAGAAAACCTTCCATGGGTGCCTGGCTTAGCAATATCTCGCTGAAGTACAAATTCTGGGCCGTCAACGCGGTCGCCTTCATCACCACCCTGCTGCTGGTGCTGTATGCCGTACAGCTTGAACAGCAGGCGCGCAGCACGGCGTCCCTCGCCTCGGCGCAAGAACAAGCGCGGCTGCTGAGTGCCTGGCCAGCGGGTGAGACGCTGCCTGAGAGCGACCATTGGCTGACGTTCAAGCGCGGCCAAGTCCCACAGCTGGCCGATCAGGATCTGTCAGCCCTGGGCAGCGCCACGGGTTGGGTCGAACTCAACCACATGCCTGTGTTCGGCGAGAATCCGTTGATGGGCGCTGAAGTCGTCGCCCGTCCTGAGGGTCAATACGTGGCCGTCCTTGCCTACGCGCCCAGCCTGAGCCAGGTGTTCGAAGAGCGCTTCGCCAACTATGCGGTGGCGGTCATGATCCTGATGCTGGCAATGCTCGGTGCCTCGCAATTGCTGATCCGCTTCCTGCTCAGTCAACTCAACACGCTCAAAGACGTGATGCTGCACGTAGAGAAAACCGGCGACCTGTCGGCCCGCGTGCCCTTGGCGTGCAAAGACGAAGTCGGCCAAATGGCCAGCGCGTTCAACGCGATGCAGGCCGGTTACCAGCGCGTGGTCAACACCGTGGCACGCACCGCACAGCAACTGGACGAGGGCGCCGCACGGCTGGCGAGCAGCATGAACGAGGTGCAGCATGGCATGCTCGGCCAGCAGAGCGAAACCGACCAGGCCGCCACCGCCATCAACGAGATGACCGCCACCGTCTATCACATCGCCCAGCACGCAGGCGCCACGAGGGATCTGTCCCAGACTGCCGATACCCTCGCCGGCAGCGGCAAGGAAGTGGTCAGCCGCGTACAGCGCTCGATTGCCGGCCTGTCCACCGGCGTGCAACAAACCGCCGAAATGATCCAGAAGCTCGCCGAGGACAGCCAGAAAATCAACGGTGTAGTCAGCGTGATCCACAGCATCGCCGAGCAGACCAACCTGCTCGCCCTCAACGCCGCCATCGAAGCCGCCCGCGCCGGGGAAATGGGCCGTGGCTTTGCCGTAGTCGCCGACGAAGTGCGCAACCTGGCCAAGCGCGTGCAAAGCTCCACTGACGAAATCACCCGCATGGTCTCGGCCCTGCAAGCCGGCACCCGCGACGCGGTGGACTTCATGCAGGAAAGCTCGTTCAAGGCCGACGACTGCGTGCAACAAGCCCAGGAAGCCGGCGTCGCCCTCGCCGAAATCACCGGCGCCGTGGCGCAGATGCGTGAAAGCAACACCCAGATCGCCGTCGCCGCCGAACAGCAAAGCCACGTGGCCGAAGAAATGAACCGCGCCGTCGTCAGCATTCGCGACGTGACCGAGAACACCGTGCAGCAGACCGTGGATTCGGCGACCACCAGCAATGAACTGGCCACCCTGGCCGGGGAGTTGAGCAAAGCGATTGGGCAGTTGAAGCTGTAGGACTGTTCACCCTGTAATCAACCGCCTACAACAAAGCCTCGGTTTACCCGAGGTTTTGGCGAAACGTCCTAGCCCTCCCAGCGAATAACGCCGACTTCTTTTCCCTACCAACCTCGCCAAAGTCTCTCGCCTGACCAATCAGCGCGAGGGACCGCCGATGCACCTTTCCTGTGCCCCACTCAATGGGGCCGTTTCATGATTCCGGTTATTGCGCAGTTCGTCCTCTCCCCCATGGATGCCGAAAAGCCGGACGTGGAAAGCGTCTTTCGGGACTTTCGCACGTGCCTGAACTCATTTGACGAATGGGCCGAAAGCTTCTGGAACGGCTCGGCGCTGGAGGTCGAGCAGGTATTCAAGGTCGGCAAAGACGTGTCCCTCGTCGCTCCCACGTCTTCCAAAGAACCCCATCGCACGCTGGCCGTTTGCAAGGCCCAGGGCTCGTTGACCCTGGTGCATATGTTTGAAAGCACGCAGTTTGTGCCCATCGGCAATACGCCGGTGATGTTGCAAGCCATTGGATCGGACGGCAAGCCATTCGGTGACCCTATCCGTCGAACCATCGATGCCAGCGGCATTCTTGAAGTCAACGATTGCATCCGCGACCAGCGTTACCAGATCACTTTTTATCCCAACGTTTCCAAGGCACACGTCAAGGCGCTGTATGCGTCTTATCAGTCGGTGATCGTCGGGCTGGAAGAACGCCTGAGTGACGAATGGACGAAGACCTTCAAGCCGCGATGGAAGGACTTCGCCAACGCCACGCCGTTCGAGCGCAGTGCGATGCAAGGCGTGGCGTTCGCGAGTGGGATTGGCAAGGCGCTCTACAACCTCTGGGACAATTTCACACAGCTGTACGACCTGTTGGCGGACCTTGAGGCCAATAGCGAGAAGTTACTGAAGTACATCACCCAGGTCGAGCTGGACGAGCTGCTGAAACTGGGCAAGGACGCCATCGCCCATGGCCTGCTGGTGCTGAGCGATGAGCCGCTGTTGTTCATCTATCTGTCGGCGATGGTCGCCTGGATACGCATGCTACCGCCGCCGGACATGTATGAACTGGTGGGCGAGATTACCGGCGAGGTGCTGATCAATCTGTTTTTGATCTGGGCGACGCGGGGCATGGGGGTACAGGTTCGGCTGGGTATGCAGGTGTTGGGGCATATCAAGTCGGGTCGGGTGCGTAAGTGGCTTGAGATGTTGGCCGATCAGTTGGTCGGGCCTCGGTTGGACGCGCATGTCGACGCGGCCAAGCCCATGTTGCTGGGTAGCTCGGCGACGCCGATTCGGACGGTTCCGGATGTGCCGTTGAAGGCTGGGGATCAGGTGGTTTCCAACGCGGTGCCGGTGGTGCGGGACAAGTCCAAGCGGACGGTGTTGGTGCGCCAGGAACATGTGGATGATGCGCCTGCTGTTGGGAAGAATCCGGCTGGGGATGCGGCGGCGTCGTCGGACAAGACGGCCACTAACGGCTGCCCGGTGTCGATGGTCACGGGCGAGGAGCTGCTGACGCTCACCGATGGCGCGCTGGACGGGATCTTGCCGTTTGAGTGGACCCGGTTGTATCGCACCAGCGCGGTGGAAGTGGATTGTGGGTTGGGGTTTGGCTGGAGTCACTCGCTGGCGCATCGGCTGAGTGTTTCCGGGGATTCGGTGGTGTGGACGGATCATGAGAATCGGTCGACTACCCTGCCCCTGCCTTCTGACTCTCGACCGGCGATTACCAACAGCCTGGCCGAAGCGGCGATCTACTTGGGGTCGTTGCCCGATGAGTTAGTCCTGTCTCAAGGGGCGCGCTTCTACCATTTTCGCGACGGTGTGCTGACGGCGATCAGCGATGCGTATGACAACCGGTTGCGCATTTCCCGGAATTATCTGGGGCAGATTGAGCGGCTGGATAACGGCGTCGGGCGCTCGTTGTTTTTGCGCTATGCGTTGGGTCGCATTGTGGCGATGGACTACCAGATTGAGCGGGCCGTCGATGACGGTCCGTTTGTCTGGGTGACGGAGCAGAACGTTGTTTCCTACGCCTATGACGTGGCGGGTCGGTTGGTTTCTGCGACCAATGCGGTAGGCGAAAGCGAGGTTTATCGGTACGACGAGCAGCACGTCATTCTTGAGCGTGGCTTGGCCGGTGGCGCGAGTTTCTTTTGGGAGTGGGAAAGGTCTGGCAAGTCCGCGCGATGTGTCCGGCATTGGGCCAGTTTTTCGCAGATGGACACACGCTATGCCTGGGACGATAACGGGCAGGTCACGGTGTTTAACGCCGATGGCAGCCAGGAAGTCTATGTGCATGACCAGCGGGCGCGGCTGGTGCAGCGGGTGGATCCTGACGGTGCTGAGCACTTCAAATCCTACGATGAGAAAGGCCGGCTGACGGTTGAGCAAGATCCGTTGGGGGCGATCACTGCCTACCAGTACGACGAAGCTGGGCGTTTGGTGGCGCTGTTTCCGGGGGACGATGAACCAACGTCCTACGAGCATGACAATGGGTTCGTACGGGTTGTAAGGCGGGGTCAGGCGGTTTGGAAGTATGAGCGTAATGACCAGGGCGATGTTACGCGTAGGAGCGGTCCTGACGGTAATTCGACTGAGTACAGCTACAACAAATACGGGCAACTGACACAGGTTTGGCTGCCGGATCACAGCTGTCACCGGCTGGTTTGGAATGAGCGTGGGCAGT
>NZ_JACART010000002.1:0-112416 GCF_013386445.1 Pseudomonas sp. P7759 | reverse complement strand
GCGGGACAAGCCCGCTCACTACAACAGGCCCGCTCGCCACAGTTACTGGCAGAGTGCTTTAGAACACCACACCTTGGCTACGCAGGTAATCATCATAGGTGCCGCTGAAGTCGATCACGCCAGTGGCGCTCAACTCGATGATGCGGGTGGCCAGGGACGATACGAACTCACGGTCGTGGCTGACGAAGATCAGCGTGCCCGGGTAGTTCTCCAGCGCCAGGTTCAGCGCTTCGATGGATTCCATGTCCAAGTGGTTGGTCGGTTCGTCCATGAGCAGCACGTTCGGCTTTTGCAGGATCAGCTTGCCGAACAGCATGCGGCCTTGCTCACCACCGGAAATCACCTTCACTGACTTCTGGATCTCGTCGTTGGAGAACAGCATGCGACCCAGGGTGCCACGGATCATTTGCTCGCCTTGGGTCCACTGGCCCATCCAGTCGAACAGGGTCACGTCGTCTTCGAAGTCGTGGGCATGGTCCTGAGCGTAGTAGCCCAGTTCTGCGGCGTCGGTCCACTTGATGCTGCCGGCGTCCGGGGTCAGTTCGTTGACCAGGGTGCGCAGCAGGGTGGTCTTGCCGATACCGTTCGGGCCGATGATCGCCACGCGCTCGCCGGCTTCAACCTGGAAGCTGAAGTCTTTGAACAGCGGCTTGCCGTCGAAGCCTTTGGCCATTTTTTCGACCATGACTGCCTGGCGGTGCAGCTTTTTGTTCTGCTCGAAACGGATGAACGGGCTTACGCGGCTCGACGGCTTGACTTCGGCCAACTGGATCTTGTCGATCGCCTTGGCACGGGAAGTGGCCTGCTTGGCTTTCGAGGCGTTGGCCGAGAAGCGGCTGACGAAGGATTGCAGTTCGGAGATCTGCGCCTTCTTCTTGGCGTTGTCCGACAGCAGTTGCTCGCGGGACTGGGTCGCCACGGTCATGTACTCATCGTAGTTGCCCGGGAACAGGCGCAGCTCGCCGTAGTCCAGGTCAGCCATGTGGGTGCACACGCTGTTCAGGAAGTGACGGTCGTGAGAGATGATGATCATCAGGCTGGAGCGCTGGGTCAGGATGTTTTCCAGCCAGCGGATGGTGTTGATGTCCAAGTGGTTGGTCGGTTCGTCGAGCAACAGCACTTCAGGATCGGAGAACAGCGCCTGGGCCAGCAATACGCGCAGTTTCCAGCCTGGGGACACTTCGCTCATCGGGCCGAAGTGTTGTTCCAGGGGAATGCCCAGGCCCAACAGCAGCTCACCGGCACGGGATTCGGCGGTGTAGCCGTCCATCTCGGCGAACTCGGTTTCCAGCTCGGCCACGGCCATGCCGTCTTCTTCGCTCATTTCCGGCAGCGAGTAGATGCGGTCGCGCTCGGCCTTGACCTTCCACAGCTCTTCGTGACCCATGATCACGGTGTCGAGCACGGTGAATTCTTCGTAGGCGAACTGGTCCTGGCGCAGCTTACCCAGGCGCACGTTCGGCTCCAGCATGACCTGGCCGCCGGACGGATCGAGGTCGCCGCCGAGGATTTTCATGAAGGTCGACTTGCCGCAACCGTTGGCACCGATCAAACCATAACGGTTGCCGGCGCCGAACTTGACCGAGACGTTCTCGAAGAGCGGCTTGGCGCCGAACTGCATGGTGATGTTAGCTGTGGAGATCAATTACTTTACCTATCAATAGCTTAGAGTGCGCTTATTTGAACTGGGACCAATTTGGGACCAATTTGGAGCTTTTCCATTTCGCCCCAATCTGAGCTTGAGTTGATCCAACGCGCATAAGTCGAGAGCAGCATCTGCACGCTATGGCCGAGCTGCTGGGAGATGAAGGCGGGGTTCATGCCAGACATAATGCATATTGTCGCATAGGTGTGACGACAGTTGTATGGCGGCCGACGACGGATATTCAGCGCTTTCAATGTCGGAACCCATTGCTTGTGCAGATCAGACGTCTGCTTCACGTACTCCGAGTTCTTCGAGGGCGGAAAAATGAAAGGCGTTTCCAGCACTTTTCCCTTGCCCATTTTCCGACGCTCTGCGTATTCCTTGGCGAACGCCAGGGCGTGCAGAGCGCGATCATTCAGCAAAACAAAGCGGTCTCCGCCCGTTTTCGTACGCTCCACCACTTCCCCCAAGGCGATCCCACGACACACGTGGGCTGTCTTCTTCTCTTCGTCTATCGCGTCCCAGCGCATCGCCAGGGCCTCGGAAAGACGCATTCCTGTAAAAAACACAAACTCAAAAAATGCCGCGTAGATCGTGCTGGGCCAATGTTCATGCTCGTACATCTTGGCGATGATCTGGTTTGCCTCGTCCAGGGTGAACGGGTCGATCTCCTTTTTGCTGCGCTTGGGCAACTCCAGAATCGCCGCCGGATTCTTCGGGATCAGTTCCTCGGACATCGCTGAATTCAGGATGGTCGACAGCTTCGAGATCGCGTTGCGCTTCACCCCGGGCGACTTCCATTCCCTGGAGGCCATGACCCGGCGTAGCAGGGTGGTGGTGATCAGATCGATCCGCACCAGGGCCAGTCCGGGCATCCAGTACCGGTTCAGCGCCCCCTTGTAGTTGTTCTTCGTTCCGGCCACCACCTCCCGACTATCCAGCCAGAGCTGTGCGTACTCGCCAAAGTTGATCTTGCCACCGGCGACGTTGCTGGAGCCGGGGAACAGCTCGGCGTACTTGTCGTCATCGAGTAGCCCCAGCCTGATCAGGCCTTTTACTTGATCAACAACCTGTGAGGCAGACTTGATTCCTTTCTGTGTCGGGGGATAGGGGAGCGTTTCACTGCGCCTGCTGCCGTTCCACATAAAGCGGATGCGGATCGATCCGTGGTGGAGGTCCATTCCTGCGGGCAAACCCATTGGCTTTCGAGCCATTCGTAGTATCTCCTGATGCTGTAGATAATCCTGCCGCAATGAGTGTTCCAGACACCTTCGGGTATCTGCTTTCTGGCGCGCTTGGAGCGCAGGGCGGCGAGGGTGGTGCCGAGGATCTGGGCCATCTGCGCCTCGGAGACTTTGTCGCCGGTGATGCCGTCGTTGAATTTTTCGGCTGCTGACATGGGGTATCCTGGCCGCGCGTGGCGGCAGAAGGTGGCCCGCCGCTCACCGGCAGGCACATGTGGTTTAATAGGAAAAATTCTTGAATGGAATCGAACGATGGATAAGGCGTTTAAGCAGCCAATGTTTGTAGTAGGGCTGCCGCTTACGATTTGCGGATTTGTTTTCGGGCTCACTGGTCTGCTGGTGAGTGGGACATTGGCCTATGTCGCCCCGGGGTTTTTGATACCTGGTTTGGTGTTCATGGTGATTGGCTGGCAGAAACGGGATAAGTAAGTCGCCGCTCACCGGCAGGCATGTAGGGGAATGGCGTAATGGCGTTTTGCTGATATTTAAAGTGCGTGGGGTTTGGCGTACAAAAAGACTCAACTAAGTTCGTGATGAGGCATGGACGTGTCACACAATCTTGATGCCCCGATTGCTCACGCTTACCGGGGGCACGTGATGTTTCTTAAGTTCGATTGGCGGCGCCCAAACGACGACGCCCCGGTCGCGGCCAGGATCATCGAGCCTGCACCCATCAATGGCTTAGGCGAGGTTGCTGCTGAGTTGAAGGGGCCGTGGCCTGATTATCCAGCAGCGCTCGACGAGGCCATGGCCGCTGCTGAGAGATGGGTCGATAGCCAACTTCCCTAAAGCCGCTCTCCGGCAAGCTATTGATAGATAAGAGGGGAGGGAGGCCGACAGATCGCCGAATCGGCATGCGGAACTTCCCGACATTTTCTTGTACAAATAATGCGCCTGTGTAGAGGTTCTCGTGCCACACTCAAGGTAGGAGAGCCATTCGGTAACCCGTCATACATCCCGCCATAGCCCATTGAGCAAGAGCATGAGTCCCACAGACGATCTCAGATTCCAGTCACACTCCCTTCTTGTTGAGCTTGACGCTGCGACAACGCAATTGATGATGTTGGTAGTAGAGGGCAAGCTCTCCGGGGCTCGTTGGGATGAAGCGTTCGCTCGTCAAAGTTCTGCCTATTCAGCTTGGGTAACTGCCGTCAGGGGCGTCCAAGTCGACCCAATGCCGGTTCTCGACGGTCGCCCTCCTGAGGAGCCGCTCACGTCCTAATGCCGCGTCAACGCGGAGCCTTGTAGATGAACACGTAGGCGAACCAGAGGGTGGCGATCATGGCGTCACCCGCTTGAACTCGACCACCCAGACCCACGGATTGGCGTTCCAGTCGCCGCCGACAGAGTTCCAGAGCAGTTTGAACGATTTGCGCGGATCAGCGCTGTAGGTTTCGATCCCCTCGACGTGCCACCAATCACCCAGTTCTGCATGATCGGTGTAGAGCCGCACTCCCTCAGCCTTGGCCTGCTCTTCGCTGATGTCCTGCAACCGCTCGACGCGCACGTCGGTGATCTCCAGCAGGATGCGACTGACCCACCGAGGCGTGTAAATGCTGGGCTTCCATGTCGGCTGGTCCTGTTCATAGGGGTTGAGGCCGTCAGCGGCGTACACCAGGTCGCCGTCCTCTCGCGCCTGATCAAGATCCTCCATGTCGACAGGTTGCAGGTACGGACCTTTCTGGATTTCGGAGTGGTTGCAGTACCAGGTCTCGCGCACCCATAGCCGGTCGCCTGGCTTGCCGTAGGGGCAAAGGTCAGCATTGCCGGGTAGCGCCAGAAACGCCGGTTCAAACCCGGCGGCCAAGCAATCTAGGGCCGCCTGTTTCTTCACGGCTCGCCGCGTTACGGTCTTCCGGCCATCCAGGATGGAGCGCACCATCGGCGCCGAGAACAGGATGGGGCGTTCTTTGATTGGGGTCATGAGCTCACTCCGTACCTATCAGGTAGGTGGGCTCAGTTGCTTCGGCCAACCAGTCGCTAAGGCATCCACATTCAGCGTGCGGCGGATCCTCGTCCGTCCACTGCCGATCAAGCATGGTTTCGCTGGTCAACTCGGCATCCCAGGCTGCGTAGTTGGCAGGGTCATCGCCGTTCATCTCTGCCAGCACGCGCCGGGCTTCGTCTTCGCTGGTTGCAGCTACCCAGTCTTGATCGCCGACGCTGTAGCATCGCAGATCGGGGCGTGCAGGTTGGGAGCCGTTCAGTTCGAACTCAGGATTTTCGTTTTCTTTGGTCATGACTGCGTCCTTGCCGCTACAGCGGCTGACTTTGAAGAGGGAAAGAGTCATTGCTAGGTGGGGTACAGGTGCGCTCTTGCTGTGGATACTTCATATTACTATTTTTAGTAATGTGCTAAATTGGGCTGCAGCATGATCGGTTCCTATATTTCTGACTACGGAGAGTCAATATGTCTCTAGCTGGTTTTTTCGACTTTGACGTTATTGCTAAACGATTTCCAACAGCTTCAATTAAGGAATATGGCCTCAGCGAAATAGATGCCTTAATTGAGTGCAAGCCTAACGATATTTCGCAAATGGGAATGTCCGTCTGGCATCAGATCGTAACTAGGAGTTTATATAAGGTTGATCCACAAGAGATGGGGAGCCATATGGGGGATCCGCTGCTCTATAAAATGATTGAAAAAAAACTCAAACAGCCAATTCTGAAAGACATACTCGCTGTGTTGATAGATGTGAGCGATGAGAGTCTCGATGATACTGCCTGTGCACAGGTTATTGTCGCTTGGACGTATCCAAATGATTTAATTTTGCTTGATGTGAATTTTCAGGATCCGCACCAAGTTATACCTAAAAACAAGCGGAAGTATCAGCATCAAACACACAAAGGCTTGGGCCTAATTGATAGCTTTATGACTGCTTTGGAAGTTAAGGCGAAGGAACTTAATTGTGATCATATTCTTTTGGTTGCCGCCGATAAAGATCTAGTTCCTTTGTTTAAGCGGTACGGATTTGATTTGGATGGATCGCAAGCGTCGAAGATTGCTTATCAAATGGGGTTTAGCATTCCTATGTCAAAGTCTATTTAAGTGCGGCATCATTTTTGATAGCAAGTCATTCATTTGCCTATCTAGGGCAGTGCTGTATTGATTTGGCAGTTCTGGCTGCGGCAAGCGCTTCAAATTCGTCAGTACAGGCACTACTGCCGTTCAGGCGCATCCGACCTATTTACAGCTCTGCGGCGTCGGCGGACATGATGTGCAGGTACGGGGTGCGCTGGGCGCGGGTGATTAGCCAGGCGGAAACCGCCGGGCGCGCAAGCAGCTTGGCGACCAAGCGCCAAACAGGTTGACCACTGGGAGTCCTTGCCGGGCCATGCCCGGGCGATGGAGTGGGGAGAGATCAGCAACAGTTCAGCAATCAGCCAAACGGAGGTGGTGATGGACAATTACGTTTGTGTTATCTGTGGCGGGAAGGGCAAGGAAAGGTATTCGACGGGGGAGTTCAGAGATGTCGAGTGCTCCGACTGCGGCAAGTACCTGATCTCGCTAACGGTGCTGGACGACATGAGGAAGAGAGAACGCCGCTTCAACATCCCTGCCACCAGGGCTTGCATAAATGGCTTCATTGCCGCAGGTCTGCCTGCCGTAATTTCCAAAGCTGAAATCGCCTACCACCAGCTGTTTTCTACTTGACGTCTAATTGTTGCAGAAGGCGCATGCCGATCCAGCGAACCACGGTGACGGCCTTGCTGTTGCCGATCGCCTTGTAACGGGGCCCGTCCGGGCATTCGCTGGCTGGCTTGCCGCGCCATGGGATCAGGGTGTAGTCGTCTGCCATGCCCTGTAGGCGTTCGCACTCAACGGGAGTTGAGCGCCGTACTCTGGAGTCTGAGAGGATGTGTGGGGTGCCGCCCGGGTCTGGTGCGTGATCGCCCGCTTGGAGGGTGTGAGTGAGTTCACCAGTCAGCGAGCCGTTGCGAACATCGACGCCGTGTACGAAGAACGTCTCGCTTTCAATATCAAGTCGGCTGTTCTTGGCGGTGAGGGTGGCGGCCGACTCGATCGAGCCGGCCAGGCTGTGCCCGCCGAATGCCGGTATGCCACCGAACATATCGACCGCAGGCCCCTCGTCACCTTCGCAATCCGGACAGCCGTAAGGCCCTAAGGATTCAGCGAAGACGTGTCCGCATCCACACTGGAGCGCAGGACCGAAAGGAGCTGTTCCGGTAACGTCTTGCCCCTGGCCTCGGCGCGGCGCAGTATCCCGGCGCACGCCTTCGCGCTCAAAAAGTACCTCGGCGGGATCGAACTCGTCTCGAGCACTTGCGACAACGAACACACGACGGCGTCGTTGGGCCAGGCCGAAATATTGGGCGTCCAGGACCCGCCACGCGATTGTTCTTTTGGGTCCATACACACAACCAGCGTCCTGCCATTTCTTCCCTGGAGGCTGCAGCTCGCAGTCTTCCCCAGCAAGCGCGCCAAGAAAGCATCCGAAGGCGTTCCCTTTGTCGCTGAGGACGCCGGGGACGTTTTCCCAGACGATAACGCTGGCGGGCTTTCGCTGGCCGGCGCGAACATAGTCAACTGCATCTGCAAGCTCCACGTATTTGATGGTGAGGGCGCCGCGAGGGTCGGTGAGGCCTTCGCGCATACCGGCGACAGAGAAGGCCTGGCACGGGGTGCCGCCGACCAGCACATCCGGTGCCGGGATCTTGCCGGCCAGCACCAGGGCGGCCAGCTTCGTCATGTCGCCGTGGTTCGTCACGTCCGGGTAGTGGTGGGCCAGGACCGCCGAGGGGAACGGCTCGATCTCGGCGAACCAGGCGGCGCGCATGCCCAGCGGATGCCAGGCCTGGGTCGCAGCTTCGATGCCACTGCATACGCTTCCGTATGAGATCATGGGCAGACTCCTCGGTTAATGGATTAAAAAAATGGAAATTCTTTCTTCTGCCGCCAAGTACTACCCGGCCCTTACCTGCGTTTTTGCTTTTCTGTCCGCAATTGCGTGGACGAGGTCGGCCACAGTTCGGGTTCCCTTCAGCATGAGAAACTCGAAGGGGGAGCCCAGACACGACTTAGATATTGGCGAAGACAAAAAAGGCCGATTTCACCTACAAGAAACGCTGCACAAGCAGGCCTATTGGAATCGTGCGGCAGCAGGACTCGGCGCCGCAGCTGCTATGTTTCAGGCGATCCAAGTATTTGGTGTCTGAGCGTCGAGGTTGGCAGGGGCAATCTTTTTGGGGTATTACGGGTGACCGGCATGGAGCCAATTCAAGGAGCGAAGATGTTTGCGAAAATAGTTGTGGGGATACTGATCGGTTTTGTCGCAGGTTTCGTTGATTCTAAAGGACCATTTTGGGCAAAGAGAGCTGAGACTATTTTGCAGGTCCTGATTTTCCTAATTGGTCTAGCCTTCCTCGCTTACTCCTTTGCGGGTGGCGTGATGTACGGCGTGATGGCTATTGCCGAGATCGGTCTCGGCTTCTGCGCATACTGAATAGTATTTAGACCGACAAGTGTGTACTCCTAAGCCCTCTCAGGCAGGCGCCTCCCTCCGTTACCGGATGCAGCGAGTGGGGTGGTTCGTGGTGTGCATGCTGATCGCTTGCGGGCTGTGGTTCTTAGCCACGCTCACCGTGTGGCCCAGGCCCATCTCCAGGCCTGTACCGGCGCCGCCGCCATCACAGAAGAAGTCGACAACGATTTGATCGTCCTGAGGGTTGAAGCCGAGTTCGTATTGGGTTTTGAAATCGAAGGCGTGTTTCTTCTGTTGTGCGGACATAGGGGGTCCTCGCCGGCTGGCGTGATTCGTTGATATGGGGTATTACGGATATCCGACATGGACCGGATAGGGGAAAAAAATGGCCGTGGATTTCAATAGCGCTGTGGATAGGGCAGCAGCAAGCTTTGCAAAAATGAGCGATCAAGAAATCGATTCATGGAATGACATGAATGATGAAGAGCACTTAGCGCAGCACCAAAAGTTCATTGAGGGCTATCAAGTAGAGCACTGTTATCTTTGCAGCAAGGACTTCAAAACTATAAGCAAGGAAGAGCCGTGCGTTCATTGGCTGCTAAGGCGCGGCAAATTTAAAAATAAAGACATTGTTTTAATTGCTAACAAATTTGGTTATCGCAATATTTGTTCTTATCTTCGATGGTGTGCTAACGCCGAGCGTATGGCGGCAAACATTAACGATCTAAAAGATGAGGCGCCTGACGGAAAGGTTTTAAGCTCAACTATCAAATGGAAAAATATTGAGTGGTCTTTCGACTGCTCCCCCAATGATTTGGCAGGGCATGGTGGTTCCCATTCAAATTTTCCACACTACCACTTTCAAATGCGAATAGATGGCAGGCAGTTTATTAACTTCAACGACTACCACTTGCCATTCAGTGATACTGATCTTTTTGCGATGAGGCTCTCTGAAAGGCCCGGAATAAACTATGGTTATGGGGCTCGCGGTCTGGGCATGCAGGACGCGATGAGTATCGACCCTAATGAAATTATTAATCATACTTCGCCGACAGACAGTGAAGGAGAGGCGGTTTTCAATATTCAAACTATGATCGCTTCCCCCAATAAGCCAATGAAGGGGGAAGATATTTATGCAGCCTTTGAAGAGAGTAAGCGCACAGGTCGAACTATGGCCTCGATATTTAGGGAGAAATTTGAAGGGGATGACGTTTACATAGAAACTATTGTCAGCCCCTCTGAGACGGTCCCTAAAATAACACCGAGAACTGAGCAGAAGCCCCGTTGAGAAATTGCGGGGAAATATGGCTTCGGCAGACCGTCAGCCCCTAGCTAAGGGGCAGCGGTACCTTGTCCCCGCCGCCTTCAGACAGCGGCGCGCTTGAGCTGATCGGTGAGTTGGGTTGGCAGGTTGTGCAGGGTCAGCGTGCCGCCGGCCTCGTCGAACTCGATCTTATCGCCCAGCAGGTGCGCTTCGAAGCTGATCGACATGCCCTCGGCTCGGCCAGTGAAGCGCCGGAATTTGTTGAGGGTCTTCTTGTCCGGCGGGAGGCTTTCGGAAATCCCGTAGTCCTTCGCCTTGATGAAGTCGTAGAAGTTCTTCGGTCGGTCTTCGTCGATCAGACCCGACAGTTCGTCAAGGGTGATCGGCTCGCCCAGCTTAGCCTGTGCCATTGAGTAGTTGACCAGCGTGTGTGTCTTCTCACGCGCCGACTCTTCTGGCAGATCCTCACTTTCGACAAAGTCGCTGAACGCCTTCAGTAGCGTGCGCGTTTCGCTAGGCGCGTCGATCCCTTCCTGACAGCCGATGAAATCGCGGAAATAGTCGTTGAGTTTGCGGCCCTGCTTACCCTTCAGGTACGAGATGTACTGCTTCGACTGGCGGTTGGTCTGCCATTCGCTGATGTTGATGCGCGCGGCCAGGCGGATGTGATCCAGGTCCAGGCGCTTAACTGTCATCAGGGCCAGTTCTTCGGTCATGGTCACCGCTTCGGTTTCCTGCACCAAGGCGATCACCAGGTAATCGGTCATGCCTTGCTGATAGTGGCAGAAGAGGGCGTGCCCACCCGTGGTGAGGTTCGACTCTTCCATCAGCTTGGTCAGGTGCTCGACGGCGGTGGTGCTGAAGGCCAGGAAGTCGGTTACGCCGGCCAGGTACTTGCCGAGCCAGCCGCTGAATGGGTAAGCGCCTGACTCTTGATGGAAGAACCCCCAGCCCTTACCGGCAGTTGCGTTGTAGCTTTCGTTGAGCTGGCTCATCAGGTCGTCTCGGGCCTGGCTTTCCACCTGCTCGGAGGCGCCGAGGAACAGAACGGCCGGGCTGCCGTCGGGCTTCTTGTCGATCTTGTGGATGACGCTATGGCGTACAGGCATTTCGTTTGCTCCGGATAAGCGCCGCCCTCCGGTTACCGGATGCAGCGAGTAGGGTGGGAATTGTGGAAATTTGGGGTGGAATGGGTTTTGATGCTGTCATCAAAAAAGGAGCGTCAAATGGCAGTAGTTCCCGTGTGGGTATCTTTGATTACCGCAGTTCTGGGCGGAGGCATCGTTTCTGGAAGCATCACCTTCATGCTTGAGTCAAAACGCACAGAAAGAAACCTGCTCAGGTCGAAATTGGAAGAGCTACATACAGCCTTCGACAGAACCTCACGGAACTTGACGACGATCCATGAGCTGTTGAGCCAGTACGCGAAAGGCCAATCCGACCTTCAAAGCTTTCTCGATCAATCAATCACCTATGTTGATAAGCTTTCGGAGCCCACGGCGGAGCGGGTTTCATCTCTGTGTGCCATTTACTTTCCAGAGTTGGTAATCTGCTATAGATCGTTCGTTAGGGCGCGGGAGCGCTTTACTGAATTGATGACTGAGCAAAACAGGTTGGCTCTTCGACCTGAGGGCTTTGATTTGGCGGTAGCAGAATCTTATGCGTTCCTCAAAGAGATGGACGCAGCGATGCGTAAAGCGATTTACCGATCTGCGGCGAACATAAATCAGGCGTGGACATCTCGCCTCATTAAGAAAATTCGCTTTTTGGGTAAATGAACTCATCTCCAGGATCTTTTTGAAGATCTCGCATGCTCTGATCATGAAAGTCCCGCGCCACGATTTCGCTAATCACGATTTCGTGGCGCGGATACCGCAAGAACTCGATCAGATCGCCGTCGGCCATCAAGTCCATCTTCATGATGGCGATCTGCAGGACTTCGCTGATAATAGGGACCTGGCCGCGCAGCCGGATGCGTTCCATTGCCTGCTCGATACCCGGCCTGACCTTGTGGCGCAATTCCTTCTCGGCGACCGCCAGCCGCTTCTGCGCAGCCTTGGCCGACCGTTCCTGTACTGATTTGGCCATGGCCTACCTCTTATATTCCGCTGGCCGGCAGTGCGAGCCAGGTTGGCCGGCGTCTCGCGCTGACCTGTTTGTGGATTCGCCTCATGGGTGGCACACCTCCATCAGGTGAGTGCGCGCACCGGTATATGGCTTGGCCTGCAAGAACTGCCTGGGTAGTGAGTAAACTGCCCAGGGTTGCTTGCTGCATGCGGCCATCATCGCGGCGTATTTGATGACGCTGAGTGCGTCAGTCGATTCGCGGGCGTGCATGTCAGGCGCCGTTGAGATGGTGGTGAGGTGCGAACGGGATGTCGTCGTCGAAATCGTCCGGCGGGGCGCCTTGCTGACTCTGTTGCGGCGCTGCCTGCTGCGGCCGAGGCTGCTGGCGCGCTGCACTTGCCTGCGGGTGAGGGCGCTGCTGAGTTGAATCTGCGGGCTTCCCGCCGAGTAGCTGCATCGTGCCTTGCATGTCCACGACGATCTCGGTGGTGTAGCGCTTGATGCCGTCTTTCTCCCATTCGCGGGTCTGCAGCTTGCCCTCAATGTAGACCTGGGAGCCTTTGCGCAGGTATTCACCCGCGATTTCTGCGACCTTGCCGAATAGCGAGACTCGGTGCCATTCGGTCTTTTCAACCTTCTGGCCTGACTGCTTATCGGTCCATTGCTCGCTGGTGGCCAGGCTCAGGTTGGTTACCGCATTGCCATTTGGCAAATAGCGGACTTCTGGATCTTGGCCACAAGTGCCGACCAGGATGACTTTGTTTACGCCGCGTGCCATTTATGCCGCCTCCGTCAATTCAGCTTTTCGTTTGTCCTTGGCGGCATTGAGGCGAGCCAGGGGTTCAGGCATTTGTTCGGCAATGCGATACGCTGCCGAGTAAATGCTCTGCAGCTCCTGCATGGTTTCGGCGACGGGGATCTTTGAGATGGCCTCGTTTACAGCTTCGGCACCATGCTCATCCTGTTTCTTGCCGTCATTGAGCCAGGCGATCAGCCTGCGCCCGGTGTCTGCGCTGATGACCTCGGGCTGGTCGAAGATGCGCGTGCGGTCCTTGGTCGCGATTGCGACGTTCCCGTCATGCACAAGGTCCAGCACCACTGTGAACTCGTAGTCAGATCCTTCGCGCTGTTCTGACTTCATACCGAGCTTGATGATTTTCTTGCCTTCGCCCTGGACCGTCTCGGTCTTGCTGCGCATGGTGCAAATGATGTGCAGTGGGCTGGTGAGGATTCGGTCTACAAGCTTTCGGTGTCGCGGCGTCGTTTCGTTCCAGGCCGACCAGGTGTTGCCCTTGTACTTCTGCTTGGCGATTGCGTCGTTGATTTCCAGGCACCCGCCGGCGCCGATCCACTCATGCGAGTAGCTGTCGATTATGAGTACTGAATACCCCCCGGCCTCGGCCGATGAGATGGCATCGATATAGCGCTCGGGCGAGTAGGGCGCGCCCAGGCTCATCACATCAAAATCTGCGTATTCGGCATAAAGCGATGCGCTTTCATGCTCGGTATCGATTACCGCGATTTTTCCGCCGAGCCCGGTTGCGAGCAGAAGGGCGGAAAGGGTTTTCCCTGATCCAGAAGGGCCAGCAAGAGCGAGCCGTAGCCTCGCCTGCTTGCGTTCGGCTTTCTTGAACATTTGAGCTTCCTCAGCTTGGTTGGTTGTCCCACTGCCGCTGGATGCGGCGGGCTTCGTCTTCATACTCTTTGCGCTGCTCACCAGTGAATCGCTCCGGCGCGAAAGCGCCTACCTTCATCCAGTCAAGCTGGGCGGCAAGGCGTGGGTTCGTAATCATGAGAACCTCAAAAGTTGATCGTGATGTTCGGGACTTCGCCGCGGTAGATCTTCATGACCAGTGCTTTGGCCAGTTCCTCGGTCACGTTCATCGACATGATCGCCACCTTGGCCTCGCCCATGATTTTCGATTTGTGCGCGGTGTCTGCTGCCCGGGCTTCCTGCTGGCGAACGATCTCGGCTGCCGCAGCGTCGGCACGCTTCTGCTCTGCAATGCGAGCTTCCTCGACTGCTTTTTCCTGGCGCTCGGCCGCTTCTTTGCGCTCACGCTCGGCACGCTGATCAGATTCGATCTTCTCGCGCTTTGCCTGTTCGGCCTTTCGCTCCGACTCGGCTGCGGCCAACCGTAGGTCGTTCTCGCGCTTATCTGCTGCGACCTTCTCGTCAGCGACGCGCTTTGCCTCCGCGTCTCGCTCGCGCTGCGCTTTCTGCTCTGTTTCGATACGAGCCTTATCAGCGGCTTCCTGGGCGATACGTGTTTCGCGGTTTTTCTGCTCTTGTGCCTCTTTCTCAGCACGCAGCTTGATCAGCTCGGCCTGTTCCGCCTCAAACTTCTCCTGGTCTTGCATGGCCTGGCGCAGGATGACCAGTGATGCAGCTTTGGCCCGGTGCGCGTCAGCCTCGAACTCTTCCAGTTCCTGGTTGATCTCGCAGCTATCAAGGTCTTGGATCTTGGCGCCGATCAAGGCCGCGCTCATGCCGGCGGTGTCAGTGTTCTCGATGTGCTTGATGACTGCTTGATGCTGCGCCACCCGGGCATCCTCTGCGGCCTGCCATTCGTTGAGTGGCCGGCGGACCTCTTCTTGAAGCGCCTCCAGGGATTCACGCATCCGCTTGCGCTCGGCGTCGATCAGCTTCGGCGCTTCCTTTAGTTCGGCGACCAGCTTCTTACCGGCGTCATCGAGTGCCGTACGCGACTTAGCGACCTTGAAGGCTATCGATGCGATGGCTGCCCGACCTTTAGCGGTGCTGGTGTCAGGAACGAATGCCCGAACTTCGTCGCGAATTTTTTGCAGCCATGGCTCAAGGCCCTTTTCAGCGGAGAAGACTGCAAGAGCTGTCTCCTTAGGCGGCACGGCAGCAAGTTCAGTTTTTGTAAACATGACGATCCCTCGCCGCACACCAGTGCAGCCTTTGGTTTCAAATTAACAAGCGACGCTTCGATGGCTCAGGCCCATAAGCTGGGCTGCCTGGGCCATGGTCTGCGGTTGGATCACGCCGAGGTTGCTGGCTACTCGCTTGAGCACCACCAGGTCATCCAGCGTCCGCGCTTTGTCGATGTAGCCGGCCAGCGTGACCAGCTTCGACTGGCTGGCCGTCAATGCCATGCCGAGGTGCACAATGCTGAGTTGACGAATGTCGCGGCCCACTGCGGTGCTGACCGACTCGAAAACCTGCTCCAGCTTCTTCTTGGCGTAGTTCGCCTCGACCTGAGCGCGCTTGCGGTCATCGATGGCGGCGGCGAGTCGGGCTTCCAGGTCAAGCACCAACTCAGCCGACCCGCCAAGGCTGTCGATGCGTTCGCGTTCTGCCTGGCGGTGGGCAGCATCAAGCTCTTCGCGCTCGATCTTGGCAGTGGGCGCGGCGTGGGCAATCGTCCGCAGATCGGCAGCCGATAGAAGTGATTCACTTTCTTGAGACATAGAGCCTCCATCACAGCCACATGATGGCCGCGTTACTGGGCGTTGTTTGGGGGATGTCAGGCCAGAAGGCTGAGGACGAGCATTACCAAGATGGTGATCGTGAGTACCGGGAATGAGCCACGCCAAATTGCTAGGCGACGAGCACGCCGATAGGTACTCATGACACCCTCGCAATCAGCATGCCGCGCTGTGTTTGCTCGAGTCGGATTGGCTTTGGCAGATCGTTGACCAGAAGAAATCCCTGAGCGATCAGAGCATTGGCGATTGCTGGACGGTTGGTGGCGATGACCGCCGTAGGCGAGTTCTTCATGATGCTCTCCGAAGTTGCGTATCGCGGCGGCTGGTGTCGGCATCCTTGGCTTTGCGGTTGAGCCGAATGGACTGTATGCGGCTTATCATCAGGTCGAACTCTTGGCGGCGGATATCCCCGTTGCTCAACGCGTAGAGCGCCATTCCTTCGGCTCGCGCCATGTCCGTTTCTGCGTGATGGTTGCATGCTGGAGCCCAGTTTTTGGCAGACTCAAGCTCAATATCAAACATGTCTTTTGCTCCCTTATCGAACATGGCGATCTCCAGGGTGGCGTTATCGGTGGGCCCGATTAATTTCGGAGGCGCGCTGGCTGTCGCTCAACTGCGCCCAGCGGTCATGCTGGTGGTTGTGGTCGTCCAGCGCCGCCTGATTACTGGTGCAGCAGGCCTCGCAGTAGCCTTCGTGCAGTGCCTTTGTTTGGAAGCCACATTGCGGGCAGTCGAACTGTTTATCGCTCATGGCGACCTCCAGTGTTTGGGGTTAGGCGGAACGGGCGGCGAGCATGGCGTCGGCCAGTTCATAGGCTGCTTCGGCGGCATACTGCACGTCGCGGGTGCTCATCCCGGGGAATGCCGGGGCGAGCGCTCTGGCGGCGAAGTAGTCGCGCAGGCTCATCCCAGACAGATCACGCTTCGTTTCGGCGACTGTCTTCGGCTCAAAAACCATGTGGTCGTAATCCGCGACCGGGAAGGCTGGGCCTCCGTCTTGAATGCTCATGACTCTCTCCATTCGTTGGTTCACCTGTATTCGTCAACACTCATGCCTCCCGCTGGTTGCCGATGGGCGCGGGGGAGGAGTGCTGACGGGTAGAGGCGCGGAAGGGGAATGCCTGTTTTGGAAGGGGCAGGCTCCCTGTTTCCTCACTTTCCAAATTCGAGGGAAACTCATAAGCTTCCACTTCCACGATCGAGATAAGGAATATCGTTATGGCGTTGTATTTGGTGCGTGTTGAACTGTTTAACGCGAATGGAGATGACTACAACGAACTGCACGATCAGTTGGAAGCGCGGGGCCTATACAGGAAAATTCGCGCTGATGGTGGAGGTGTATACGACATGCCATCGGGAACCTATTTCGGTGAAAGTGAGCTCAGCACCATTAGCCTTCAAGAGTGGGTGAGTGGCGTTGCTGATCCGCACTCTCATCCTAAAGCTGCATCTGTTTTCGTTGCTCAAGTAGGGGATTGGCAGTCCTTTCTACATAGGAGCTGAGATAAGCTGTTGCAGGATTTCTTCCTGTGGATGGGAAATCTTTCGGCGCTAACTTCATTCAGTGCAGTTCTGAGCGGAGTCGCGGGGAGTGTGACAACTCGTCGACATGATGCCGTGTCGCTGGGTTTTTAATCTTATTCGGCAGCTTCGATCATCTTTGCTATGTCGGCGGCGGCCGGCTTCTTCCAATTCGTGATCTGGCCTGTCTCCAGGTCGATATTCAGGATCAGGTAGTCGCCGTAATGCTGACCGGGGAAGAAGTCCGGCACGTAGCCTTCATAGCTGCCGACTTCCTCGCCCTGGGCGTCTTTCAGGCCAGCGGCAAACCCGTCGCGGACCTTGATGCAGAGGTGTAGGTCAGTCACGTCGACCTGCACCGTTTTCTGCTGATTGATTTGCATGCTGCTGTGCCCTCGGTGATTTTCCCAATGCACCCGTCGTCAGGTGCATCAGTGAAAAGTCCCGTCATGCTTGCAGCGCATTCAGCTTCTGGCGGCAGTCGCGAACCTCCACCATGCAGCGAGCGGCTTCCGCCTTATCCCCGCCGCGCAGCGCTTGCTTGGCCCAATGCGTCCAGTCATCAATGAATCCCTGCAGGTCGGCGACCATTGCCGTGTTGGTGCTGACGAACTGACCTTTTTCGTTACGAATAGCCATGGTGAATTCCTTTTGGTTGTCATCCCAAGCAGCCCTCGCGAGAAGGCTGCTCAGTGATGCTTTCCGCCGTGACCCGCTACTGGCGTCGGTCACCGGCTTGAATCAAATGTCACTCCAGCCGCGGGCCTTTCGGCTTGTTCTCCCGCTGGATAACTGTTCTTGGCGCTTTACGCTGCACGCCCGGGTCAGTTGCCAACCCTCTGAACCGTTTAGGCCGGTTCATCGCTGCCTTTGAATCTGGGCCGGTGGTGATCCGGCAAGGGGTAAAACCAAAGAGCGGTGGGCGGAGGCCCTTCGCAGTGGCTGTGTGTCGCTGCGATGGATGAACAACAAGCTAATGCCTAATCATCTGTAAATAGGTAATGCCTAATTATTTTAAGAAAGTGCTCCCGGTCCTTTATTCCAATTTTGGAGATGACATTCGCGAAGGCGCTGATATAAGCTTTGCCTAAGCTGTATGGATATACAGCATTAACCTGGGAGGGGATGTCATGGCGAAGAAGCAGGCGGCACCGGCAGCACGACAGGAAATGAGCGGTATGGCTCGCCTGGGATTGCGCGTCTCATCGATGATCAATCACCCCGTGGCGCAGGCGCAGCGCTGGGTGACGATTCATCGCCTGGACACGGATGGGGATCGGGAGTGGGAAGAGGTTCTGAGCGTGATCGCTGATACCGACGAGCTCGAGCTGACGCTCAATGACGATGGCAGTGTGACGGCTAGGTGGGAGCAGCAGGAGGTTGAGGTAGCGGGGAGGGGAGAGGTTGAGTTGGACCTGGAAGAAGAGGCGTCGCCTTTCTGACATTCATGAAAAAGCCCGCGCACGGCGGGCTCTGGATTCAGGTCGGAGAGGGTGGCCTAGGCTTTATGCGTTGCAGTACAGGGTGTTCGCTTGCCGGTCACAACATAAAGCACGTCCACGCCAGCCTTGGCGATGTTTGCCAGGTAGATCGCATTCGGTACTCGAGCCCCTCGCTCGTAAATGCTCTGGGCGTTCACCTTAACTCCGCCAATGATCGCAAGCTCTTCCTGAGTGAGGCCGAGGCGCTTACGCTCTTCACGTAGACGCTGGGTAATCTCTTTCATTGGGCCCCTCCCGTAATTGAGCCCGCACTTTACCATTCGTGGCGTACAGCCACCATTGGGCGGTAATAAGGGATCATTCCGAACGCCTCGCCTCATGACTTGATCCATACTCCTCGATCTCACCATTAGGGGCCCTAAATGAGAGAGGCGCAGCGAAGATTGGCCATGACAGCCTGGCGCGACCTATTTGCAGTGGCTGACAATAAAATGGACGCAGAGGATAAGTACTTTGGGTTGTTGAGACGGGCTGACGCAATGGAGCTTGCCGAACTCATTACGAGCGACGAATGGGTTCTGCTTGTAAAGGAGGCGGGAACATTGCTTGCCAGCACCGCCGAGTGCATGGGCGGGAAAGGGTAGGGGAAGATGCAAGTAGCCCGGCTCTGGGCCGGGCTTTTGATTAGGAGCAGGTCCCGCCCTTATGGTGCGATCCTGTTCCACCTGTTGGGTGAGTGCCTTTTGGGCACGCCGAGGCGGAAAAGGAAGCAATCGAAAGCAGAGCCACCAGGCCAATTACAGCAAATTTCTTCATAAAGCCTCCATGCACTGCGGAATGCAGTATCAGGGCATCGGCGTGCCGAGATATTGCTTGAGTGAAGAAATCCGGTGAATTCAGAAGGACGATGCAATCGCCTGGGCCAGTTGCATGTCGCTCATCAAAGGCGAGCTGTAGGTCGCTCTGTAGTACCTGGAAGCCTGCTCAAACTCAGCGCCGCGAATCTCGCCATCTGAACCAACGAAAGCCAGGGCGTCGGTCTTGGCTGACTTGAAAATCTCAGGCGGCTCGGTCGTGAGAGACGTGGTAGCCCCAATTAAAAGGGTCGGCGCGCAAATTGTGAGAAATATCGCGGCGGCAATAGGGTTGGCCCCATCACCTGATACAGCCTGAGTACTGACTGACAACAGTAGGGCGGCCGCCATGGTCTTCCATGAGTCCATTCTTCGTTGCTTCCATTGCGTCCAGGGAGCGCCACAATAGCAGAGCAGGGCGCTTGCCAGAAACAAGAAGCCCGGCGCTGGGCCGGGCTCGATGATGGCTGCTTATGCTGCTACCGCCAGGGTAATAGCTCTCACAAGCACCAGGATCTTCACATGGCGGCCTTCAGAAGGACTTTGCATTCGGCGTCGTATTTTTCACGCAGCTTGGCAGTGCTAGCTGGCGTCATCCGCCCTGGTGTCTCTTTGTGCAATTCCACCATTTTTTGCGCAACTTCTTCCTGAGCCTCCGGGGTATAGCCAGCATGCACCAATAGTAGATAGGAGGCTCTTGAGGACTGACTGCGGCTTATATCTGGCTGGTCACCAGCTACTGAAAGCACTTCGTAGTAGGCCGCGCAGTGGAGATCTCTCTCTTTTGGGGTTTCTGCTTGGGCGGCGAAGGAAATGCAGGTGAAGATGGCGCAGAAGGCCAGTGGCATCGAGGATAGGCGCATGAAAACGAGTCCGTTCGAGAGGGTCGCAGATTTTATCAGCTCAGGGCATAGATACAAGAAGCCCGGCGCTGGGCCGGGCTTCTGCATCTAAAAACCTGATCAGGCGGCCTGTAGCGCTGCGTAGAGCTTCTCGCTATTTCCCTCGAAGACCACAATCGATGCGGTTTCGGCTAAAGCAACCATGGCTTGCTGAGTGGACTCATCTTCGCCACGCTCCAGGATAACGGTGCGCTTGGTATTGTCGCCAGAATTTTTCAGATCGCCCATCTTGCCGACGGCTCCATAGATACTTGCCCAGTTTGGTTTTCCAGCAGATCCGGCGGAGATAGTTTGGATGACCATCTGATTTGCGGTTCCTGGGTTTAGCACAAAAGGAAAGGAAAGCTGATGTCCGCTAGCCCCTGCCAAAATAAAATCTCGTCGTAAGCGGTCTTTATAAATGCGCGACAAGATGGATCCGACCTTCCGCTGGAATTTGGGCGTTTGAATTACGAGCAAATCGCTGCAGGCGTCACCGATTTTGGAGGCGGCCTCAATGAATCTAGCTATCTGAAAACCTGCCTCGCCCTCAGGGCAGACAGTGTGAAGCTCGCCATTATCAGATAAGGACATTCCACTCAGCTTGGCGATATCTCCGAATTTCTTGGAGCGCCTCTGGTCTGGGGCTATCCCATGAGTCATAGCAGTGAACAAAATGTCGGAATTATCACTTATCCGAACTAGTCCGCGCCCAATATCCTGAACGAACGCGCCTATAGCCATGCCGTCGAAGGAAAGCTTAAGAGGGGATTGAATGTAGGCCAGTCCATCGTTGATATGACGGCAACGAAAGCCAAGCTGCCTGCTGATGTCTGCACAGTTCATAGTAAGTCCATTTGCCCGCTTTCTGATTGCGGCTGTCGCGGCGGCAACGTAAAAGGTGGCGCCCCTGAAATATTGGCACGCTCTAGGAAGATACGCCATAACGCCTGAATGTCGGTCCGATCGATGGGCTCTGCGTATCCTGAAGATCCTTCAGGGACTGGCACGTGCACATGAGGATGGTCCGCATTTTTTCCATAATGCGGCATGCCCTTTCCGACAGTGTTGACGTGTTCGCTTGGACCATTTTCGTCAAGGGCCAGCAACCTGGCGCCACCAGCAACAAAGGTCATTGATACCTTATCCGGCACTCCGTCGAAGTCACTGTACTTATGGAAAATATCTAGGAAGTAGCCCTCTTGGACGACATCTTTAATCGATATAGGGATGCGACACTTGTGGGACGCTGGAAACCCTTTCCCGCCCTGGGACTTCCAGATAATGGTCTTGGCTCCAGCCCAGGATTTTGGGACGGAAATTGCCGCCATGGCATCTGTGTACGGAATCTTGCCGGCTTGCGCCATTCCCTGCTCCTATAATTCACGAGCCTCAAATGAGCGCGCTTCCTTTTTTTGGTTCAGTTGAAACCACTATGTCACCCGGCGGAGCGCACGAAGCCTACCTGGGCGTCGATCGCACAGTCCTTCCCGCCTGCACCTCATCCATGCACACCATAGAAGTGATTCAGCGCTACCAGCTCAACCACAGCCACGATGGCGCAGAGCACAACGAAGCCAGGGCTGAAGACTCGCTTGCGATTAGATGAACCATCACCCAGCCAGAACGCGCCGGTGCAGGCGATAAAAACGGCCATGAACGCCACCCAGGCCCAGACCCAGTACTTGCTCCAGAAGCTCTGCTCTCGCCATGCAGTCATTTGCGATCTTCCGTGTCCCGCTTGGTGCGCCAGTCTTCGCCCGTTTCGTGCTGACCGGGTGGCGATGCCTGCTGCTCGAGGAGTAGCCGTTCGGATTCCTCGTATTCCCGCTCCGTCATTGGCATATTGCCTTGGGGGAGGAGAGTGGGCGGTTGCTTATGGCTACTACACCCTGCAAGCGAGACCAGGGCAAAAAACGTAATTATGGTTTTCATTACCTATCCTTGGTGTCGAAATGGGCGCTCCCTCGCATCTGTTTCCGCCTGTCTACTCAGACTTAGCCCGCACAATCCTTCCCACCTTCACCTCGTCCGCATACCCGGCCAGTTTGTCCTCGGCCTCCTGAAACGAGAAGGCGATCTTCATCAGATCGTTGGCGCCTTGCTCATCGCCAGCGGCCAGCATTCGCTTCGCCACGCCGAACAAATCAACGCCGGCCCACTTGAGGGTTGCCGCAGCCTCTTTCAGGTCGCGGCGCAGTTGCTGGTTGGGTTTGGTCAGTGCCACATCTATTTCTCCAGCGCTTCTCTTAGGTGGGCAATAGCGCGTCTCAGCTGTTCCGCTTGCTCGAAAGTCGATACTGCCAAGGCTTCCAAGCCGCCCTCTCTAAATTTATCGGCCTGATCACAGAGGGTCTGCGCCACTTGCTCGAGCTGTTTAACATACAGATCGATTTGATAATCAGCGGAATGGCCCATTACAACCCTCCTTGAAACCCAGCATTTAGCTCCATATCAAAAAGTCGCGCTGCTTCCGATTGGGTTTGGTAAGGGCTGCGGTGTTACACCGGCTGCCCGTTCCACACGTAAAGTACCCGAGCCAGGATATGGGTGTCGTCCACACGGATGTCCTCGGGATCGTGGTGCTTGTTGTCCGAAATCATCTTGAAGCGATCCTTGCCTTTCTTCTGCAAGCGCTTCACGTACAGCATGTCGTCGTGGGAGAAGAGGTATATGCCATCCCCGGTGAACTCACGAACCGTGATGTCCACGAGCAGCGGGTCGCGATCTTTAATCGTCGGCGCCATCGACTGCCCCCACCCAGTGATCATCTTGAGATGGAAGTGCTCTTTGAAGGTGACGCCCAGGTCACGCAGGTGCTTAGGGCTGACCCTTATGTCCTGGAGCATTTCCGGGTATTCGTGCGGGATCTGACCGCCGCCCATCGCTGCTCGTACGTCGTAGTGCGCAATCCACACCTCGTCACCGACCTGGCCTGGGCGGGAGAAGTCGACGTGGATGACGTTTCCTGAATCGCTTTGTTCTGCGGCGGCCAGCAACCTGGCGCGAGCATCATCTGAAAGGCTTTTTCCTTTCGTCGCCAACATCTGTCGAACCATGTCAGCGGCAGACGACGTCAACGAGCGCCCATCATTGCTGCCTTGAATGGCAGATTCTTCGCTAGTTTCTTCGAGGTTTTCGTAGGAGAAGCCTGGGCGTAAGCCCCAGTGCTCAGGCCCAACGACATCAGAGAAGTAGGCGATCACGTCCATCAGCTTTGATTTGTCGATCCTGCCATTTTTCACCCAGCCCTGTATCGACGGAGGCTTCACGGAGAAGTCGTCTGCGAGGTTCTTTTTCGATACGCCCTTGGCGATCCGCGCGGCCTCGATGGCGGCGCCTAATTCTGGTCCGGTAAGCATTGCCTAATTAAGCCTATTGCGCTGACGGTTAGGCAATGACTTGCCCGTGATAAGGTAATGCCTTATATTCGACACAAATCTCCAGGAGAGAACTCATGAAATCAGCAGAAGCGGCCAAAGAAGCATCTCGCTTGCTGGGTAGTCAGGTGGAAATGGCGCGCCTGCTGCAGGTCACTGCACCCACAGTTAATCAGTGGTGCTCCGGCGAGCGCCCAGTACCAGCAAAGCGCGCAGTTCAAATCGAAGCGTTGACCGGTGGCGTCGTAAACCGCACCGACCTTTGCCCATCGTTTCCGTGGGGGCAGATCGCTCCGGCATCTGTTGAGGCTTCGCAGCAGTCCGCCGCCTGACATCCCTGTCCGCCGTTCCATTGAGTAAATGATCGCCTCTGCACCTGCAGGGCGCCACGTAAAGAATTTCGAGGTGTTACATGCAGGAATTGATGAAGGCGATCTATGACGTGGTTGACGACCACGGGGCAGGGCGGATTGCAGAGGGCGCCAGCTTCTCTTCGAAGACGCTGCTTTCTCAGAAGGCGAACCCGGACTACGACAGCCACAAGCTGAACGTCCAGGAGCTGCACCGGATTATGAAGTTCACCCTGGACTTCCGCCCGCTGAAAGCGTGGGCCGAGGCGTTTGGCTTCGACCTGGTGCCGAAGGAAAAGCCCGAGGGCATCAACCTTAACTCCGCGCTGCTGCGCTTGCACGCTGACCTGGCTGACGTTACGCGCCTTGCCTTCGACGCCCAGGCCGATGGCCGCGTATGCACCCGCGAGAAGTCGGAACTGCTCAAGGAGGCTGAAGAAGTGATCGTCAGCCTGGAAGTGTTCAAGCAGTCGGTGAAGGCAGCCTGAATTTCAGACACAAAAAAGCCGGGGCGCAATCCCGGCTTTTTCAACAGCAACACAACATGTGGAGCGAATCATGCACCAAGCCAACCAAACGATCAATAGTCCAAACCTTCCCGCGCCACGTTTTTCGCAATCGGAAAACGTGGCGCGGATTAAACCAGTGACACCTTTCGACTTCCACGGCTTTCCCGTCCGCGTAATTGACGACGGTCACGGGGAGCCATGGTTCATCGCCAAGGACATCGCCGAAGCCCTGGGGTACTCCAACACGTCGAAGGCGATCAATGTCCACTGCAAAGCGGTCAGTACCTGCCATACCGAAATGGGAGGTCAGGTCCGCGCAGTGCAAATCATCCCTGAACGCGATCTCTACCGGCTGGTGATGAAGTCCAAGCTTCCGGCTGCTGAGCAGTTCGAAGAGTGGGTGGTTGGCCAGGTCCTGCCGACCATTCGAAAGACCGGCTCTTACACCGGCCAGGAGACGAACAACTCCAAGGTCATCGGCGAACTCGCCATTCTGGAATGCTTCGATCGCCTGCTGAAGCCGGCGCCCTCCAGCAAAATGATGATGCTTGCGCAGATCGCCGCCAACAACGGCCTGGATGCCAAATTCCTCCCAGGCTATGCCGTTGACGCCGCCCCTGATGCCACTGGCGGCTCTTCGATGCCTACCAAGGCAATCACCGCCCTGATCAAAGATCACGCCATCGCCAGCACCGCCCGCGCTTTCAACCTTGCACTCAAGACTCACGGCTTCCTGACGCTGCTCCAGCGCAAAAACTCCAAGCAGGAAATGGTCGATTTCTGGTCCGTGACCGAGAAAGGCCTGGCCTACGGCAAGAACCTCACCAGCCCTCAATGCCCCCGCGAGACGCAGCCTCACTGGTACGTGGATCGCTTCCTTGAATTGGCCGGCCTTGTCGGCAAAGGAGCCAAGTAATGGCCGGAGATTGGATAAAAATGCGAATCGACCTTCAAACTCATCCGAAAGTTTTCCGCATGGTGTCCGCATTGAAGGCGGACAGGTTGCGGATCATCGGCGGACTGCACATCGCTTGGAGCATCTTCGACACCCATTGTGATGATGGTGTGCTGGTTGGCTACACCGTCGACGCGATGGATGCGGTGGTGGGGTGGCCAGGCTTTACCCAGGCCATGATTGACGTGGAATGGGCGGGCATTCAAGACGATGGAAGCCTCGTAATGCCTCGCTTTGAAGAGCATAACGGGGCCAGCGCCAAGCGCCGCGCCAACGATAATGAGCGCAAGCGCAACGATAGAAAGGCGAAGAATGTCCGCAATGTGTCCGCTAGTGATGCGGACAGTTTGCGGACCAGAGAAGAGAAGAGAAGAGAAGATAAAGAACAAAAGCCTTATGGCGATGATGAGGTCGATCACGCTGAGTTGTTCGCGCAGTTCTGGGGCCTGTATCCACGCAAGGTGGGAAAGGAGGCTGCACGCAAGGCGTGGGACAAGATCAAGCTGACCAACGAGCTTTTCGATTCTTTGGTTCAGGCCCTGGGCGCGCAGTGCCTCACGACAGACTGGCTCAAGGACGACGGCCGGTTCATCCCGCACCCATCGACGTGGATCAACGGCAAACGCTGGGAAGACGAAGTGCCTGATCCGTCGCCGGCCGGTAGCAACGTCCACCAGTTCACGCCGCGCCCTCAGTCCGGCGAGCCAGACTTTAACAGCAACGCGTGGGCCGATGGCCTTGTGGCTCGCCCATGAAGCCAGTCAACCAACTGATGGCGACCATGGACAACCTGCCCGCTGAAAGCCATGTCCAGCCGCTCGACATCACGCCGCAGACGGTCGAGGTGGTTAACGACTTGTTCCGCCGGCTGCGTGGGATCTTCCCTGCATGGCGCCAGGCTTGGCCGTCCACCGAAGCGCTCGATGCTGCCAAGGCCGAATGGATCAAGGAGTTCGCCGACGCGGGCATCCGCACCCTGGAGCAGATTGAGTTCGGTATCCAGAAGTGTCGCAAGCTCAAGAAGCCTTTCGCGCCGAGCGTCGGTGAGTTCATCGCCATGTGCGCGCCAGGCCCTGAAGACTTCGGCATGCCGGCTGTTGGTGACGCCTGGATCGAGGCGCTGATGACCACGTACAGCCACGAAGCGGTGAAGCTGGCCGCTGAGGCTACCGGGTTGTTTGACCTTCGCGGGGCCAAGCAGGAAGACAAGGGGCTTCGGGCCAGGTTCGACCGCAACTACGAAATCATCCTTCGCCGCGCCCAGGCCGGGCATCCGCTCGACGGCCGGATCGCAACCGGCATCGGCCACGACAGCCAGAAGACCGAGTTCGACCTCGCCAACGAACTGGCCGACCAGCAGACCCAAGCGCGAATCCTTCAGCAGGGTATCCCGGCCGACGGCAAATCAGCGCGTGCGCTGCTGCTGGCAAAAATGAATATCAAGCGCGAGCCGGTGTGCGGCGCGGAGAAACGGACATGACCGTAACCAGCATTCGATACAGCACCGCCCAGACAAAACCAAAACCGCAGGCCGGTGATGAGCGCTTCCTGAAAGGTCGTGGCGTCCAGCAAATCCGCCAGCAGCAGTACAGCAAGATGTACCGGGCCTACATGGTCAGCAACGGCCGCCCGGTGTGGGAGTGGGTCGACAAGGGCAGCGCTGAAGATCGCACGTCAGAAGCCTGGAGTGAGGCGCGCAAGTCGGAGCGCATGCCATTGATCGCAGAAGCAGCGGAGCAACGGACATGAGCAACCACACCAAAGAGCAATGGCTCGTAGACCGCCAGGACTATTGCGTCTGCGTCATGCGAGATGGAGAGCCGCTTGAGATCGCCACCATCGGTGCCATTGACCACAACGGCATCAAGTTCGTGATCGGCGACGAAAGCTGGGCGAATGCTTACCTCATGCGCACCGCTCCAGAACTGCTGAAGACCCTCGAAGCCATGATGGCCAAGGCCTACAAGCAGAACTGGAACGATAAGTACCCTGAGTTGCTGGAACAGGCCGAGAAGGTCATTGCGCTGGCGAAGGCTGGATCTGCGCCGGGTGATGGCGGTGAGTCACTGGAGGCTGACCTATGACCATCGACAAAGCGAAGTTGAAGGCGCTGGCAAATGCTGCGACTCCGGGGCGCGTTCATGATCGGCTCGACAGCTGCGGAGGTGGACTGAAATACGAGTGTTTTGGTGATGATGGCTCGTTGGTTCTCAAGGTCGACCACAAGAACGATGAGTGGGGTTTCGTCGGTGATAACGGCGCTGCCGACGAGGAATTCTTCCTTGCTTGCACGCCTGCCGTAGTCCTGGCCCTGATCGCCGATAACGAGAGGCTGTCGACCGCATGCACAAGGGCTGAGCAGGTTATCAACGCCGAGAGCAAAGCCGCAGCAATCGCAACTGGGCGGGCAAACCTTCTGCAAGCCGAGCGTGACCAGCTCAAGGCCGAGAACGAGGCGCTGCGCAAGGAGCGCGATGCCCGCCCCCCATTCAAGCCATTTCATGATCCCGCAATCGGCTTCACCGGCTGCGTGATTTGCGGCAAGTACACGAATCACTTCGGCCTGCCATGCCCGAAGACGCGAGCAACTGCTGACGCCGCTATGGGCAAAGGGGAGCAGTCATGAGCGATGTGATAGGGATCGCCTTTATCGTTTTGTGCCTATTGCTAATGTTCCAGGGGGGCCAGTCATGACTGACAAGATCAGCGTCAACTGCCGCTCCATGCTCACCGAGGCTATCACCCGCATGTCCAAGATGTTCGAGGACAAGCACTTCGTTGTGGTGAGCCTTCGCCCAGGCAAGGACCGCACGCTCGACCAGAACCGCCTCTGGTTCGCCATGTACAAACGCATCGCCGAGATGACCCAGATCGGTGACGCCGCCGACGCCCGCCAGTACTGCAAGTTGCACATCGGCGTGCAGATCCTGCTGAACGAGGATGCTGGCTTTCAGGCCGAGTGGTACCGGGTGATGCGCCACCTGCCGTACGAAACGAAGCTGGCCATGATGGGGGAGTGCAAGCTCTTCGGTCCTGACGGCTTCCCGGTGACCAGCCTATTCAATCGCGCCCAGGGCATCGCCTACACCGATCGCATCGTCGCGCGCTTTGCTCCGCAGGGCGTGTACTTCTCTGACCTGCTTAGCCAGGAGGCCGCATGAGCCATAACTTCAAGCCGGGCGACCTGGCGCTGATTGTTGGGACGCGAAAATATCCTGGGAATATTGGCAAGACGTGTGAGCTCGTCGAACTACTGAAGCCATCACAAATTAGCGCATGGCTGGACCCCGAGGATGGCCGCCCAGTTAGCAATGCGTCTGGGTTTGAGTGCTGGCTTGTGATCGGCGATGGATTGATATCTGGAATTCAAAATACGCGCGGAGCCTGCCTCGCACTCCCTTCTCACTTAATGCCACTTCGCCGCGACTTCTCTCCTGTACAGCAGAAAGCCAAGGAGGCTGTATGACCATCGAACGGAAGCCGGCCAAGCCGAAGAAATGCCGCGTTTCTACGTGCAGGGCCTCATTCGTCCCTTCGCGGATGGGGCAGGCGGTGTGCAGCCCGGCGTGCGCAATGATCGATGCGCCACGGAACGAGCCGAAGGCCCGCAAGGCGCTGGCCGAGATCGAGCGCAAGGACATCAAGGTCCGCAAGGAGAAGCTGAAGACCCGTGCTGACCACCTGCGCGAAGCCCAGGCCGCGGTGAACGAGTACGTGCGCCTGCGTGACGCTCACCTGCCATGCATCAGCTGCGACTCGACGCCGAACGACAACGACCTCATGACCGGTAGCCGGTGGGACGCTGGGCATTACCGATCCGTCGGGGCCTGCCCAGAACTGCGCTTCGAGCCGCTGAACATCCACCGCCAGTGCGTGAAGTGCAACCGCAACCTTTCCGGCAACGCCGTGGAGTACCGCATCCGCCTGGTGCAGCGCATCGGCGAAGAGAAGGTGTCCTGGCTTGAGGGGCTGCACGCGCCATGCAAGTACACCGTGGAAGAGATCAAGGCCATCAAGGCCAAGTACCGTGCAATGACCAGAGAACTCAAGAGGGCTGCAGCATGAACTACCAAAACGTCATTTCTGCAGTCGTCCGCGCTCTGGCAGCGGAAACCATCAACAGCGCCGGGGGTTGCAACGTCGAGCCGCGAGTGCAGACCAGTAAGCTGAAGGGAGAGATCACCGGCAAGGATGCGGCACTGCTCGCCGACTGCATCGTGCACAAGCTGCTGCACGCCCAGCTCAGTCCGCGTCACTGGAACGCGCTGGTGGCGAAGTACAGCACCCACCGCGGGCGCAAGATCGATTCCATTGGGCGGCTTGTAGCGGTTGTGCCTTCGCCTGCGCCACTGCGCTTCACTCAGCAGGCGGTTCTGGTCTGGGCTGTACCGCAACAGTCGAAAGGCGTCCAGCGCGCCGTGGTCGAGGTCAAATCTCCAAAGCATCGGGAAAACAAGGATGAGGGCCAGTGGGATTGGCGCAACAAAGCGGCCGACGCCGATGCTGCCCGCGCCAACAAGCACGCCAGGTCAGTGGCTGAAACGAAGCCGGGTGAGATGATCGTCCTCGCCGAGTCGAACTACGACATGACGAACTGGGATTCACAAGGCCTGACGGAGCGCACCTATCAGCGCTGGAATAAGACTATCAAGGGGGCGCTTGAGTCGATGGTGGACGAGGCTTTGGTCGATGCACAGCACATGCTTGAGGTCGTGGGAGTGCTGGAGTGCGAAGCGGCGTGAAATAGTCCCTCAAAAGGGCTTGCAATATCATGTCGCCATGTCGCATTATTCACCCATCCTGTCATTCCTGCGTGTGTAGGACTGACTAAATAGAACCCGGCCACCGCGCCGGGTTTTTTATTGCCCAAAGAAACCCACCGAAAGGAATGCCGAATGATGAAGCGAATGTCCGCTTACCTGGGCTTGGCGCTTGCCGCCTGCCTGTCCTGTTTCTCCCTGTCGGCATTCGCCGAGCCTGTTGCCTATGCTTATCGCTCCGTGGTGATGCTGGCCGAACTGCCAAGCGTCGGCGTGAAGCGCCTGGAGGTGACCCTGGCCATGTGGCGAACGGGTAGCCAGGCCACTGATGAAACGTTGGCTTCCAACCTGCGCGCATCCAGCAACCACTTCGTGATGGCCTCGGCCAAGCCTGATCCCGATGGTGCCGGCCTGACCCCCTGCTGAATACGCCTGGAAGCAATAGAAAAAGCCCGGACATATGCGCCGGGCTTTTTTGTACCTCCGAGGAAAGCCGCTACCAAGTGGATGCTTTCCCAGATGTACCCAGTTTTACCTGTAGCCAGGACAGCCCTCGGGAGGCCTGGACGTCGATAGCCGGTAGTGCGACGTACGGAATCAACACCGGCAGCCCGTGCATCCTGACCTCACTGTGCTTCCAGGGTGGCGCGAGACAAGACCGGCGAGATCGATGCATTGGGGCGTCGACGCTGGGACTGTCTTTGGCGGACAGCGCGGAAAGACGCGCACTTAGCTCAGCTCATCCCACGTCACATCCGCTAACCCTGATTTTTCTGCATGCGCACGTAACGCTTTATTGTCCGCTTGCGAGTTATGTGTCCCGTATAAAAGGTCCACGCGGGCATGTAGGCACGAGTAGTACCAAGCATCAGCATCAGTCATGTGGAAGTCCGACTGGACAAACACCTGCCGAATATCTTTGAACAGGTAACTTATTGAAAAATCTCGGGACCGAAGCATCGTTATCTCCATATGATGCCGATACGACACTAGTGGCCTAGTGCCAGTTCATTTTTTGTTATTCATAGCTTGGCGTTTCGTTTTTGGTCCCACCAAACCCACTGCTCCGTGCTGTGAGTTCTGGGAGCGTCGTTTCAACTGTACCGGCCGAATCAGGCCATTTTCTTTGTGGAGCAACGATGGATCCTACTGACCTCGGCCCAGGCACAGCTACTTGGCTGGGCGGTAGCGCCACCGTTGTACTGGGCGGCCTGCTTTGGCTGCGCCGGTTCCTTTCCAAGGATGCGACTGACCGGGCAATGGACAGCGCCGACATCGGCACGCTGAAGCGACTGAACGAGCTGCTGAACCAGGAGCGCGCCGCCCGCAAAGAAGCCGAGGCCCGCGCTGATCAGTTCGCCAAAGAGCGGAATGACTTGGCCGCCGCCGTAGGGCGCATGGAAGGGAAGATTGAAGCGCTTACCAGTCAAGTCGCTCAACTCACTGACCGCGTGACGCAGCAGAGCGACGAGATCACTCGCCTGCGCACCAAGCTGGGAGGTATCGCCTGATGGATAGATGCGCATTGGAATTTATCGCCCGCCGCTGGTGGCGCCGGACTGAGGTTTGGGCCATTGCTGTCGTGCTGGTGGGTGGTGGGTTGGTGCTGGGGTATCAGGCCGCCTACTGGTCACTCGCCGAAAAGCAGAGCAACCAGGTGCAGGAAATCCGCAAGGCCTACGACGCCGCGATGACCGAACGCGACCGGCTGCTGGAAGAACTGACCCGCAAAACAGGCACCGCCGCTGACAAGGCCAGCAAGGCAGCAACTACCGCCGCCCAGGCTGCCGACAAGGCGGATGAAGCGCTCAATCGGGCAACGCAGTAATCCGCGCCACGTTTTCGAATGCGCCAAATCGTGGCGCACAATCATGAGGAATCACCCATGGATAACCAGCACAAGAAAATCACTGGCTACCGCGACCTGCCCCAGTCCGAGATCGACGGCATGAACTCCATCAAGTCGTTGGAAGCCGACGCAGGCGAGCTGTTCAAGCAGATCGGCCAGATTGAAAGCGTGGATCAACGCACCTTGGCCCTTGCCAAGACCAACCTGCAGCAGGGCTTCATGTGGTTCGTTCGCTCGATCGCAAAGCCGGCCGACCCATTCAGCTAAGGGAGCCAGCCTTAGGAAAAGCTGCAGGCTTCATGCTGTGTCAGACAGTGTCTTCGCAAGCAGCGCTTAAAGATATTTCATCATGTAGAGCAAACCAAACCAGTTTGGCCGATTATCGCCCCCATGGTCATGGTTGCCGTTATCGCTTGTACTGAGGGTACTGATATAGCAGGCGTCACCTTTGCCTTGATAGCCTTGCGGCGACGGCTGCGGGGATCGTTTTTGAATAGTGTAAGAATGATTGTGGTCGCCGCTAGGCTTCAATAGGTTAGCGCCACCTGATTTGCCATACGACTGCGGGGACGCGGTCCCCATTGGAAAACGATCGTCAATCAGGTTTGGCGCGTGACGGTTAAAGAAGGGGGAGTTCTTGTCTGTGATCTCCTGCCCGGCGCACAAGCACCATCCAATAGGTAGTTCTATTTTGTGAGGGAAGTACACAGGCAATATCGTGCCAACGGGCCATTCATCTGCCCCTAATGTATTGAATTTCTGTGGGTTCAGTACTGCTTCTGGCACGTCCTTCTCGATGTCTAGCGTATTCATACGGCGTATCCCCGGTTAAATACATATTTTTGGCGTCTACCAAATTAGCGCGCCGTCATTTGCTGCTGCAGTTCAAGCGTAGCGGAAATATGGTGTCGTAAAGCCATGATGCGTTGAATCTTTAAAAACATTTGTGAGTCTCCATGACTACTAAGCAGCCTAACTGGGAGGCGATCAATGATTCGTCCCATGCCTCCAGCTACGTTGTTTGAATTGTCAGAGGTATCCGACCGCGGAATACGCCTGATACCCGCACCCGAAGTGTGGGAATGGCTACAAGCCGAGATCCTTGCCGACACCGGCAGCATTCACAACGAAGACCATGCCCACCTACTGGATGCAGACATCCGGATCATGTGGGCGTCGTCGAGCTTCGAGAAGCAGGGAAGGGCAGTCCTGGGCCAGGCCGAGCAGGTAGCGTTCCGCGCCGGCGGTTGGCAGAAGGCCCGAATGGAACAGCAGATGCGTGACTGGTTCGGCGATGTGCCGAGCTTCATCATCACCCTGGCGGCTGACTATTGCGCCCAGTGTAGCGACCTTGAGTTCTGCGCGCTGATCGAACATGAGCTGTACCACCTGGCTCACGCGACCGACAAGTACGGTCAACCAGCATTCACCCAAGACGGCGCGCCGAAGATCAAGCTGCAGGGCCACGACGTGGAAGAGTTCGTCGGTGTGGTCCGTCGCTATGGTGCAAGCCATGACGTTCAAGCGTTGGTGGATGCTGCAAACAGTCCTGCTGAGGTGGGGAAATTGTACATTGCGAGGGCCTGCGGAACCTGTCTGCTCAAGTCGGCCTGATTTTGGACAGGTTTGGACGGATGAACGCCTATGGCAGCTCTAAGCAGTGAGGTGAAGACCTTTGTAGTACAGGCTCTCGCTTGCTTCGATACGCCTTCTCAGGTGGTTGAGGCGGTCCAGAAAGAATTCAGTTTGAGCATCACTCGTCAGCAGGTCGAATCCCACGACCCGACGAAGGTTTCAGGTAAGAAACTCGCAGACAGATGGAAGACTCTTTTCGAGCAGACCAGAAAGCGTTTCCGCGAAGAGACAGAAGACATACCCATTGCCAACCGCGCCTTCCGCCTCCGCGCCATGAACCGCTTTGTGGAGAAGGCCGAGACGATGAAGAACATCGGTTTAGCCATGCAGATCCTCGAACAGGCCGCGAAAGAAACCGGTGACATCTACGTCAACCGGGCCAGGAAGGAAGAGGCGGGCGATGAACCTGTGATCCCGACCCGCATCCAGGTCGACGTGGTGGATGCGAGGAAGCCGAATGCCGAGCCTTAACGTTCCGCAGGCTCAGTTCCTCACACTGCCCCACAAGTTTCGTGCATTCGTTGCTGGGTTCGGGTCGGGCAAGACCTGGGTGGGATGCTCGGCACTGAGCAAGCACTTCATGGAGTGGCCCGGCGTCAACGCTGGCTACTTCGCGCCAACTTACCCGCAGATCCGGGACATCTTCTATCCGACCATGGATGAGGTGGCCTATGACTGGGGGCTTAAAACCAAGATCAACCAGGCGAACCATGAGGTTCACATCTACAGCGGCCGGCAGTATCGCGGCACTGTTATTTGCCGGTCGATGGAGAAGCCGCAGACCATCGTGGGCTTCAAGATCGGCCAGGCCCTGGTCGATGAGCTGGACGTAATGAGCTTACTGAAGGCTCAACAGGCCTGGCGCAAGATCATTGCCCGGATGCGTTACAACCTGCCAGGGCTGAAGAACGGCGTGGACGTAACTACAACCCCCGAGGGCTTCAAGTTCGTCTACCAGCAGTTCGTGAAGCAGCTCCGTGACAAGCCGGCGCTGAACGACATGTACGGCCTTGTTCAGGCCAGCACGTTCGACAACGAGCTGAACCTGCCGGATGACTACATCTCATCCCTGATGGAGTCGTACCCGCCGCAATTGATTCAGGCCTATCTCCGTGGGCAGTTCGTTAACCTGACGTCGGGCACTATCTACACGGCCTACGACCGCAAGCTCAACGGATGTTTTGACACCGTCAAGCCAGGTGAGCCGCTCTTCATCGGCATGGACTTCAACGTCGGCAAGATGGCGGCCATCACCCACGTCAAGCGAGATCAGGGGTTGCCCAGGGCCGTGGATGAGCTGATCGACGGCTACGACACGCCCGACATGATCCGCCGCATCAAGGAGCGCTACTGGCAGCACGACGGCAACGACTTCAAGAAGACCTGCGAAATCAGGATCTACCCGGACGCCTCGGGCGATTCGCGCAAGTCTGTGAACGCCAGCATCACTGACCTTGCCATGCTTCGACAGGCCGGGTTCGCGGTCATCGCTCCAGCGGCAAACCCGCCGGTGAAGGATCGAATCAACGCAATGAACGCCGTCTTCTGCAATGCGCAGGGCGAGCGCCGCTACCTGGTCAACCCATTCACCTGCCCAACCTATGCCGATGGCCTGGAGCAGCAGGTGTGGGGCGCAAACGGGGAGCCAGACAAGACCGCCGGCATCGATCACGCGAACGACGCCGGCGGCTACTTCATCCACCGCGATTACCCGATCATCAAACCGGTCACCGCTATCAAAATGGGATACGCCCGATGAGTAACGACGTCTCCTTCAAGCGGGCGGAATACACGGCAGTGCTTGACCGGTGGGCTACCGTTCGCGACGTTTGCGCGGGCCAGCACCGGATAGTCGATCGGCTGCCGTATATCAACGCGCACGACAAGTCGCCGGAGAACGAAGATCGGAACCGGGCTTACCGCGAGCGGGCGGTGTTCAAGAATGCCACCGGGCACACCCGAAACGGGCTGCTGGGCTTGGCCTTCCACAAAGATCCGACGCTGACGGTCCCGAAGAAGTTGGAATACCTGCAAGACAACGCTAACGGCTCCGGGGTGAGCATTTACCAGCACTCCCAAGGGACGCTGGAGAAGGTGCTTGAAGCTGGGCGCCACGGGCTGTACGTTGACTTTCACCAGGACGACGGCATCGGCGGTCACTCGGTGATCCTGTCCTACTGCGCGGAAGACATCATCAATTGGCGCACGGGCATGGTTAACGGCCACAGCGTGCTGACGCTGGTGGTGCTGCGCGAGTCTCCGGAGATTCCTGAAGGCTTCGGCTACAAGACGGCTGAGCAGTACCGGGAACTGGCGCTTGAGGAGGATGGTTTCGTTTGTCGTGTTTGGCGCCGATCCGGCCCGAAAGGTGGCGGGCCACTGGCAGTCATCGAAGAGTTCAGACCGGAGGGCGTCACGGGGCGTCTCAAGGAGATCCCGTTCACCTTCGTTGGCGCGCAGAACAACGACCCAAGCATTGATGAGTCGCCGCTCTACGACATTGCCATGATTAACCTGGGCCATTACCGGAACAGTGCCGACTACGAAGATAGCGTCTTCTGGTGTGGCCAGGCTCAGCCGTGGATCAGTGGTTTAGATGAGCAGTGGCGCGACTGGATGGAGAAAAACGGCGTTTATGTCGGCTCCAGGGCGCCAATGATGCTGCCGGCCGGCGGCCAGTTCGGGTACGCGCAGCCATTGCCGAACACGCTGGTCAAGGAGGCAATGAACGACAAGAACCAGATGATGATCGAGCTCGGGGCGCGGATGGTCGTGGCGTCTCTGTCGTCCAAGACGGCGACCGAGGCCCGCGGCGACCAATCGGCTTCCACTTCGGTGCTGGCCGGCTGCGTGGCGAACGTCAGCGAGGCATACACCCGGGCAATCATGTGGTGCTGCGCCTACATGGGTATCGCTGACAAGAAGGTCGCCTATCAGGTGAATCAGGAGTTCGTCGAGCTGACGGCTGATCCGCAAATGATCACGGCCTTGGTTGGCTTGTGGCAGAACGGCGGGTTCGCCAAGGCCGACCTGCGGGCCTACTTGCGCAAGCTGGGGCTGATCGCGCCAGAGCGTACCGACCTGCAGATCGATGGCGAATTGCAAGAGCAGGACGACGGCCTAGGCCTGGACGACGAGGACAAACCAAATGGCGGTAAATCCGGCAGTACTTGATGCCACGATCCGGCACGCGGTCTTCCTCGAAAAGCTGAAGGCAGGGGAGGTCGGCAAATTTGCTCCTTTCCTTAAGGAGATTGACCGGTCTATACGGGATCGGCTGACCCAGTCGGACCTGACCGAGTACAACGTCAAGCGTTTGGAAGCGCTGCTGAAGGAGGTGGATGGCCTGCTGCTGGGCATCTTCGACCGCTACAGCGCGCAACTGAGCCTGGACCTGGTGGATATCGCCAACTACGAGGCTGAGTTCGAGGCGACCAGCATTGCCAGGTCGGCACCGGTTGGTGTGTCGCTGGATGTGGTCGCGCCGACGGCCGCAGCAATTCGCACCGCAGTGCTGACGAATCCGCTCAGTGTGCGCGGCACAGGCGGCGGGAAGCTGCTCAAGGCCTTCATCAAGAACTGGACAGGTGCAGAGCGTGAGCGCGTCACCGGCACGATCCGGCAGGGCTTCTTCGAAGGGCTGACGAACTTCCAGATCATTCGCAACATTCGCGGCACCAAGGCGGCAGGGTACAAAGACGGCATCCTGGCCACCACCAACCGAAATGTCAGCACGGTCGTGCACACCGCTATTCAGCATGTGTCGTCCCAGGCGCGAATGGAGGTGGCCAAGGCCAACACGGACATCGTGCAAGAGATCCAGATGGTGGCCACGCTGGATAGCAAGACCAGCCAGCAATGCCGGTCGATGGATAAGCGCAGGTTTCCGGTGGATTCCGGGCCAAGGCCGCCATTTCACCCAAACTGCCGCACCACGTTCATCCTGCTGACCAAGCTCAGCGAGATGTTTGCCAAGGGCGCGACGCGGGCCTCTGTTGGGGCTGATGGCGGAAAACAGGTGAGTGCCGACTTTGATTACTACCACTGGCTGCAGCAGCAGCCAGCAGCTTTCCAGGACGTCGCCATCGGCCCCTTACGTGCCAAGTTGTTCCGCGAGGGCGGATTGACCGTGGAGCGCTTCGCCGAACTGCAGCTTGATCGCAACTTCGCGCCGTTGACCTTAGCCCAGATGAAAGTGCTGGAACCGCTGGCATTTGAAAGGGCTGGATTGGCTTGAAAATGTAATTAGTGCCGTTATGGTATGCGTGACATAGACGGGGAGTCATGTATGCACCTTAGCGAACCATCCATTCCATATCTAACCAACGACATCATCGGCACAGATGAAGGTTGTGGAATTTTTATTCCTGCTAACCGAATGCTTTATCAGTTCGTGAGAGATAACCCGAGCAATACTGACAAGGCGCAGATTGCTTCTAAGGCATTGATTATCGGGCGAAGCCTTTCTGCATCCGCGGAGCGACGGACACCGAGCGAAGCCGAGCCTGTGAGTGGTACAGCAAATTTTTATGACCTGCTGGGACAGACCGTTGCAGACTCGATGGTAGGTGAGCTGCTCGATATGCTTGATGAGCACCAAGACCTCACGCCCATGTTGATTGGCGATGTAGTAAAGGTTCACTCCTTTTTGTGCGGCGCGGTCACCAAAGTCACCCAAAAAGATTGCAGCAGCTTCTCGTCAAAGTATCTCCATTTTCATCGTCCGAAGCTGTTTCCGATGATGGACTCAAGAGCTCGAACGGCTCTGAAATGGGTCGCTGACGAGCAGGACTGGGTTTTCGCTTACACAACTGCGGGTCAATCAAAGAACTACAGGGTTTACGTGGATCACTTCCTAAGAGCTCGACAGCTGTTCGAGGATCACCTAAAGCGACCGGTAAGCTTGAGGCAGATGGACAACATACTTTTGAACCGATTCGACTTATACATCTGAATCGAACCCGCCTCGGCGGGTTTTTTTATGCCTGCAAAGCGGGCTAGACATACCCAAGGGGTGCATCAACGTGGCAGAAGAAAACGAAATCGACCTGGAAAACCCGGCAATCAAGGCCGCTATCGCGACTGCCGTTGAAGCATCCGTTTCCGGTTTGAAGACCAAGAACACAGAGTTGCTGGGCAAGCTCAAAGACACCACCGGCAAGCTGACCCAGTTCGAAACCCAGTTTGAAGGCATCGACATCGACGCCGTCAAAGGTCTGCTCAGTCGTGCGGGCCAGGACGAAGAAACCAAGCTGCTGACCGAGGGCAAGGTGGATGAAGTCTTCAACCGCCGCACCGAGCGCCTGCGTGGCGACTACGACAAGCAGCTGAAGACCATCAGCGAGCGCGCAGAGAAAGCTGAATCCTTCGCTGCCAAGTTCCAGGGCAAAGTCCTGGGCGACTCGGTACGCGGCGCAGCGCTGAAAGCCGGCGCTCTGCCAGAAGCAACAGACGACATCATCCTGCGCGCCAAAGGCGTGTTCACCCTTAACGAAGATGGCGATGCTGTCGCCGTTGATGAATCCGGCCAGGTCATCCTCGGTAAAGACGGCAAGACCCCTCTGACTCCGCTTGAATGGGCGGAATCTCTGCGCGAAAGCGCACCCCACCTGTGGCCAAGGGCTTCAGGGACATTTGCCCCGGGCGGGGGTGGCGGCAAGGCTGCATTCAAGCGCTCCGAAATGACGTCCGAGCAGAAGCGCGATTTCCAGCGCAAGCACGGCCAAACCGCATACCTCGCATTGCCCAAGTAAGGGGAAAGACCCATGGCTACAACCGTTAACAGCGACCTGATCATCTACAACGATGAGGCGCAAACTGCATACCTGGAGCGTGTCCAGGACAACCTGGATGTGTTCAACGCGTCGTCCAACGGCGCGATGGTGCTGGATAACGAGCTGATCGAAGGCGACTTCCGTAAGCGTGCGCTCTACAAGCTGAACGGCTCGCTGGAACATCGCGACGTCAACTCTGAAGGCAAGGTGACTGCCAAGAAGATCAGCGCCGGCGAAGCTGTCGGCGTCAAGGCTCCGTGGAAGTACGGTCCATACCAGACCACTGAAGAGGCGTTCAAGCGCCGCGGTCGTCCGGTCGAGGAGTTCTCCCAGATCGTCGGTGCTGACGTTGCTGACGCTACCCTGGAAGGCTTCATCCAGTACGCAACTGCTGGCCTGCGTGCCGCCATCGGCTCCAACGCTGACATGGTGGTTTCGGCCAACATCGAAACCGATGGCAAGAAGACGCTGACTCGCGGTATGCGCAAGTTCGGCGACAAGTTCGGCCGTATTGCTCTGTGGGTCATGCACTCCAGCGCCTACTTCGACATCGTCGATGAAGCCATCACCAACAAGATCTACGAAGAAGCTGGCGTCGTGATCTACGGCGGCCTGCCGGGCACCCTGGGCAAGCCGGTACTGGTGACCGATACCGCGCCGGCGGACGTGATCTTCGGCCTGCTGCCAAACGCCGTGACCATTACCGAGTCGCAGGCCCCAGGCTTCCGTTCCTACGAAGTGAACGACGAAGAGAACCTGAGCATTGGCTACCGCGCTGAAGGCACCGTGAACATCGACGTGCTGGGTTACAGCTGGAAAGCCACCACTGGCGGTTCTAACCCAACCCTGGCTGCGGTCGGTTCCGCTGCCAACTGGGTCAAGCATGCGGGCAGCAACAAGGTTACCGCCGGCGTGATGATCACGCTCACTGCAACGCCTCCTGTTACTGGCGGTTAAGCCTAAAACTCAACGCGCGGTCAGCAATGGCCGCCTTGGAGAAACACATGGAACTGACTTACAGCAACCAACTGAGCGGCTTCGACCCGGAGAAGCGTTACCGAAACCCGGAACACTTCGATAAGCCCGAAGCCGGCGTGACTAGCGTGCTGGTGATTGGCGATTGGCCGAGCGTGGTCAATGCTTACGAAGCAGCCGGTATTGACGTGTCGGTGAAGGAAGCCAAGCGGGCGCAGATTGTTGGTGCGGGCAACCAGGCCGAACTGGAAAAGGTGATCGCGGCTTTGCGTGCTGAGCATGGGTCGATCCAGATCCTTGTTGACGGCCTTGAAGCTCGCGAAATCCACCGTCCAGAGTCTGGTGAACTGGCGCTGCGCTTGTTTGAAGCGCTCGGCACCATCCATGCTTCGGTTGGTGAGCTGACCACTGAGCGTGACGGCCTGTTGCTGAGTGTCGATACACTGCGTCAAGAGGTCGAAGCGCTGAAGCAGGCTGCTATTCCTTCGGTTACTGATGAGGCTGGCGAAATCGCAGTGTTGAAAGCGAAGCTGGACGAAGCCAAAGTGCCTTACCGCGCCAACGCCTCGAAAGAATCCCTGGAAAAGCTCGCCGCTGAGCTGACCAAGGAGTAATACTGCTGGCTGTCGGTGTTTCGATAGCCAATCTTCAAACCATTCCCGCGGAATAACTCATGGCCCTGATCATCGAGGACGGCACCGGCAAGCTTGACGCCGAAAGCTACGCGAGCGCCGAGGACCTGGCACGGTATGCCGTGAAGTTCGGCACGGTCATCCCCGCTGGCGTTCCCGAGCAGGAAGCGTTGCTGCGCCGGGCCGCCCTGGCGATGGATGGCATGACCTGGAAGGGGCGCAAGACCAGCAGCGAGCAGGGACTGTCCTGGCCGCGCCGAGAAGTGTTGCTTGATCACGAGATCAAGCCGAACAACTACCTTCCGGCGCGCATCCAGTACGGACAGATGGCTCTGGCCGCTGAGATTCATCAGGACGACATCGACCCGGTGGAGAAGCGCAAAGGTGCCGTAACACTGGAGCGTGTCGAAGGCGCAGTAACTCGCGAGTACGCAACAATCCCCAACACCAGCGGCCGACTGTTGCCTGCGGCGCCGGACCGGCCCAGCGCAACCCAATTTGCTGATTACCTACAGAAACGCGGTCTGTTTGCCGTGCGGGCCTGATTCAACAATTCACCATTTGCCTAGCTTTACAATGGACGAAAACATTAGATAAGTCCTCATCCGTTGCTACGGATACAAGACCAGCCAAAATGCTGAAGTCGTTTGCGTCAAACGAGCCGTAGTGGCGAGCATATTGGGCTATCAGTTCGTCCGTAAACTCTTCTGCGAGTGTCCCAGCAAATACATCACGAATGGCCTCTCTGAGCGCCTGTCTAGCCGGGAGTTTGTCCACGCTCGTAAAGTCAGTGGACGCTTTGACGAGGCGGCTTGCGGCCTCGACCAGCAGCAGCTCTCTTTCGTTGTTAGTCATAAAAAGTCCATATCAGGTAAACAAATGACATTCTACGAAGAAATGGCAGTGATGGCTCTGGAGATGATCACAGAGTTTGGCCAGCCAGTGACCATCAGCAAGACGGAGCCGGGCGAATACGACCCTGATACGGGCGGCGAAGCGCCAGGCGCCACTGTCGAGCAAATCGCCCAAGGCATCCTGCTCGACTTCACCGGCCAAGAATTTCAAAACAACAGCCTCATCAGGCAGGGCGACAAGAAGCTCAAGATCGCTGCCCAGGGTTTGGCCTGGGTGCCGGGCTTGCTGGATAAGGTGGTTGCCCAGGGCCGCGCTTGGTCAATTGTTCCTCCACTGAAAGAGGTCAACCCAGCCGGGACGCCCATCTTGTATGAGCTGCAGGTGCGGTCATGACGAACAAGTACGCGAGCATGAACGGTAGCTTCGCCGAGAACATTCGCGACTTCGCTGAGCGCGCGAAGGGTGGTATCGATGCGACCATCCGCGAGATCGTCATCGAGATCGGAAGCAGCGTCATTCGCATGTCTCCGGTAGGCAATCCTGAAATCTGGGCCGCGAACGTAGCTCACCGCCAGACCAACACCCGCGCAGCCGACGACTACGACTTCAAGGTCGCGGTCCGCAACACGATCATCAACCTCAACGAGTCGAATTTCACGAAGGCCGGCAAGCTGCGGCGCGGCGTGAAATATGCCAAACCCCTGACAAAGACAGAGCGCGACCAGAACTTCAATGTGAATGGCTTGGTAGCTGGCAAGGATTACGTCGGCGGGAGGTTCCGCGGGAATTGGCAGTTTTCCATCGGCACACCCGCAGAAGGCATGCTTGATCAGGTCGACCCGGCCGGCGGTGTAACGCTGGCCAAGCTGCGACTACAGGTCCAGGCGCTGACGGCTGGTGAGACGGCCTACATCGTGAACAATCTTCCGTACGGCATCCCGCTGGAGTATGGGCATTCGACCCAGGCACCCGGCGGCATGGTCCGAATCACTCTGGCCCGTTTCCAGCAGATCGTCGACGAAGCCACAAGGAACAACCAGGTATGAGCCACGCCATTATCGCGTCGATCTACGAGGCCAAATTACTTGCCTGGAGCAAGGCGCGGGCAGAGCCGATCAAGGTTGTGTTCGAGAACGTCCAGTACGATCCGGCCGACGGCGAGACCTATCTGCGGGTGTTCATGCTCCCAGGTGACACCGCGAGCAGCACGCTCGCTGGCGACCACCGCGCTTTCATCGGCGTCTACCAAGTCAGCATTGTGGCTCCGGCGAACACCGGGAAGACAAAGACGAACCCACTGGTAGCCGAGCTGACCGCGCTGTTTCCGCTGTACGCGAGAGACACGAAGGCAGGCCTCACCGTCGTTACGATGTCTCCAGTTGACCCTGGCCCAGGCATCCCTGATCCACCCACATTTACCGTGCCGGTGTCGTTCGAATACCGAGCAGACATCGCCACCTGAATAAGCCCGTTGGGCAAACCCCGAAACCCGCCTCTGTGCGGGTTTTGTCATTTATGAAAAGAGGAAACACCCATGGCCGGCATCCAAATGCCCAACGGCGCCACCCTTGAGATTGCATCGACTTACGGCGTTGAAATCCCGTTCACTGCGCTGACCAATGCCAATCCGGCAATCGCAACTGCTGCGGCCCATGGCCTGGCCGAGGGCGATGTGATCGCCGTCAATTCCGGCTGGACTCGCCTCGACGGTCGCGGCGTCCGTGTGGGGGCAATTGCCAGCGGTACGTTCGCCCTGGCAGGCGTCAACACCGCCAACACTCAGCAGTATCCAGCGGGCTCCGGTATCGGCTTTGTCCGCGAGGTGACTGCCTTCACCGAGATCTCGCAGGTCACCGAAATGAACTCGGCCGGTGGTGATCAACAGTTCCTGACCTTTGGCTTCGTGGCCGACGACAACGACCGCCAGATGCCGACCACCAAGAACCCGATCACGCTGACTTACACCGTCGCTGACGATCCGTCCAAGCCCTATGTGGCTGTCTGCGAGGCAGCGGACGACGACAAGCAGCCTCGTTTGCTCCGCCTTAACCTACCGGGTGGTAGCAGCATCATCTACAACGGATACGTGTCGATCACCGCGACGCCGACCATGTCGCGCAACAACCTGATGACCCGTGTTATCAGCGTTGCCCTGACTGGCCTACCAACTCGCTACGCGGCCACGGTGTAACCCATGGCCAAGTTCAAACTGATCCAGAAGCCAACGTTCAAAGCGACGGTCTTGATCCAGCGGGCCGGCTACAACGCCGAGAAGGTGGAGTTCGAGTTCAAGTACCTGGACCGTACCGCACTTGCTGAGCTGTACACCGGTTGGAACGAGCGCCACAACGAGCTGAGTACGCAAGTCGGTGACATGGACCTCAAGGCGTTCACTGCCGCTCAGATCGCCTTGCAAGCCGATCAGTTGATGGACGTGGTCGCCGGTTGGGACATCGAGGAAAAGTTCACGCCTGAAAACGTACGCATCCTCGTCAACTCGATCAGCTCGGCGCCCAAGGCGGTGCTGAGCGCGTACGCCGACGCCTTTAGCGAAGCCCGCCTGGGAAACTCCTAAGCGCCTCCCGCGCGCTGTATGAATCCGGGCCGTCAGATGCAGACCTGATGGCCTTCGGTTTATCGCGCCAGGACATCCCCGACAAGGAAGTCGGCATCTGGCCGGACAACTGGGAGGCCTTCAAAGTCTTCGAGGCCATGAGCACCCAGTGGCGCACAGGCGCGTGCGGCGCGACAGGCATGGACTACAGCGTTCTTTCCGGCGTGATTCGGATGTGCGGTGTGCCGATCAGTCAGCGACAAACCATTTTCAGCGACTTCCGGCGGATGGAGGCTGAAGCCCTGCAGGTGATGGCGGAACAGAGAGAGAACAAATGAGCACCAACTTCGCTTCCCTGGGCATTGCGGTTGAGTCGTCGCAGGCCGCAAAGGCTGCTGACGACCTGGATAAGCTGGTCCACTCGGCAGAAGGTGCTCAGAAGGCCATTGATGACCTTGGAAAAACCGGTGAGGGCTTGGCCAACACCGGCAAGAAGGTTTCCCAGGCTGAAGCGGATGTTGCGCAAAGCATCGACAAATCCACTGCCGCCAGGGATCGGCAGGCCGGGGCAAGCCGCAAGGCAACCGACAGCGCAGTAGCGGAAATCAGCGTCATCTGCCAGCTCGATAAGGCGATGACGGGCAGCATCGACAGCATGGAATCGCTGATCCAGGCTGAGGGCCTGCTGGAGCGAGCCCGCAAGGGTGGCTTGGTTACCATCGAGGAGCAGGCGAAGTACCAGGACCAACTGGCAAAAGCCTACGACAAAATCGAGAAGGCCGAAGCCAAGGAGCTGGCGCAGAAGCAAAAACTGATCGAAGCGGAAAACCGTCAGATCGAGGCACTTAAGCGCACCGTCAATGGGATTGACCCTGTTACCGCCAAGCTGGCGAAGCTGGAGGCCCAGGAAAAGGCGCTTAACGACCTGCACAAGGCAGGTCAGATCGACGCCGAACGCTATAACGAGGCTCTGGCAAAAATCGGGAAGGACCGGACCGGTCTTACTGAGGCCGCCGGCGCCTTCGACAAGCTGAAGCTGGGCACCCGCCAGGCGCAAGAAAACGTGATGCAGCTCGCCAACGCCATCCAGGCGGGCGATCTGGGTAGCGGGGCCAGGGCCATTGCTCAACTGGGGGCTGGTGCAGGCGAGTCTGCCAAAAGCCTTGCTGGGATGCTGATTCCTGCCGGGCTGTTGGTGGCTGTGATCGGCTCTCTGGGCTATGCCTACTTCGATGCCATGAAGCAGGCCCGCGAGTTCAACGCTGCAATCAACGGCGGCACGAACGGAGCCGGACAGACCATTGCCAGTCTGAAGGACATGGCTGATGGCGCAGGTCGCATCACAGGCAACATGACCGGCGCGCGGGAGGCGGTTGTCTCTCTGGCGTCTGGCGCGGCCACCAGCGGCACGCAGATGCGTAACTTGGCTGAAGCTGCCGCTGCTGTCAGTGAGGTGACCGGACAGGGCGCGGGAGAACTCGCCAAGTCCTTCGTAACTGCCGGCGAAACGGCAACCGAAGCCGCAGGCAAGATCAGTAGCCAATACGGTCTGCTGACCCTTGAGCAGTACCAGGTGATTAAGGGGTTGGATGACCAGGGCGACAGTCAGCGCGCCCTGGATGTTCTCAGCGAGGACCTGAATCAAGCCGCACTGACGCGGCTGAAGACCTATCGCGAGTCGCTTTCCGATGTCGAGCGCGATTGGGACAACATCAAGACCGCTATCAAGGGCGCATACGCTGAAGTTCGGTCGGAGATCTTTCCCGACCTGGCCAAGCAGATCGAGATCACTCAGCGGGTGTTGGATACTCGTAAAGGGGGCGGGATCTCCGGCGCTATTTCGAATGGCCTGAGCTCGCTGAACACTGCGCTTGGCCTGGGCACTGGCGAGCATGACGACTCGACCGAGGCGCTGGAGAGGAAGCTTGCCGACCTGAAAGCGAGGCAGACGGCCAGCTCCAATCTGGCAATCGCCACCGGTGAAAATACCGACGCGAACCAGAAGGCAATTGAGGCTCAGCGGGCGCTGGATGCGCAGCTCGATAACGTCAACCCTCTGGCCAAGCGTCAGGCTGGCCTGAAGAAACTCAACGATCAGTTCCGCGCCCTCTACGAAAACGCCGAGAAAACCGGGCAGAAATCACCATTGCTTGATGGTGTCAGTTTCGACGGTGCCAAGTTCTCTGGTGGTGCGTACGACACGCTGCTGAAAGGGCTTGAGACCAAGAACAAAGACCCAAAGGCGGCAGGCACACAGGTCGACCTGACCGCTTTCAACGACGCCAAGAACGAATTGGCCGCGATCACCGACACCTACAAAAACTACCAGAAGGAACTGGATGCGGCGCAGAAGGCCGGCCTGCTGTCCGAGGCTGATTACCTGCTGCGGCGCCAGGCGCTGATCGGCAACCAGCTCGACCAGACCACGGCAGCGTATGAGGCCGAGATTGCGGCGTTGGAAGCCGTCAAGGGCAAGAAGTCCACGTCTGCCGCGCAGAGCATCCAACTCGACCAGAAGATCGCCGACGCGCGCGCAGGGATGGTCAAGGCGCAGAAGGATGCGGATAGCCAGCTTGAGGTGTTGGCGACCAATGAGGCCGGGCGACTCGCCAAGCAGGAGCGGGCGATCAGTTCGTACGTGCAGGCGCTGGGGCAGCAACAGCGGGCCCTGGAGCTAGCCGGGCAACGCGCCGTGCTGGGCGTTGGGCAAGGAGATCGACAGAACGCGCTCAATGGGGAGCTGAACAGCCAGCAAGATCGGTTTGCTCAGCAGGCGTTGGAGTTGGAAAACCAGCGTTCCGACCCGTCGCGCAACATGTCGGAGGAAGAGTTCACCCGCAAATCGCAGGCACTCGCCGATGCAAACAAGAAAGCTACCGACCAGATCCGGCAGAACTACACGGATGTGGAGGCCGCCCAAGGCGACTGGACGAAGGGCGCTACGGCGGCCTGGGAAAACTACCTGGACTCGGCGCAGAACATCGCCGGACAGACCAAAAGTCTGTTCGGTAATGCGTTCAGCTCCATGGAAGACTCGCTGGTCAACTTCGCCATAACAGGCAAGGCATCGTTTGCTGACTTCACCAAGTCGATCTTGGCGGACATGGCACGCATCGCTACACGCCAGGCCAGTTCGGCATTGCTGGGTAGTTTGGTGGGGGCGGCAGCGAGCTACTTCGGTGGCAGTGCGGCCGGCGGCGGCAATGGTCTTGCTGCAGGTTCTGCGGGAGCGAACTCGTCGAATCTCGGCGCGTCGGCGGCCGGCTACTCCAACACCTACTTTCCTCAGGCGCTGGGTGGTGCCTGGGCCAACGGCGTGCAGATGTTCGCCGATGGCGGTGCGTTCACCAACTCTGTCGTCAGCAAACCCACGGCGTTCGGTATGGCCAGCGGCAAGACCGGGATCATGGGTGAGGCGGGCGAAGAGGCGATCATGCCGCTCACGCGCACCTCCAGCGGCAAGCTTGGCGTTATGGCTATGGGCGGTGGCAGCGCCGGCGGCACGCAGATCAATGTCGAGGTGCACATCGACGGCGACGGCAACGCGTCGTCCTCATCCGATGATCCCGGCTACGACCTGTTCGGCAAAGAGCTGGCGACGTTCGTCGAGCAGAAGTATCAGGAGCTGCGGACCAAGGACATGCGCCAGGGCGGCGTCATCAACAAAGCAATCAAGGGGCGCTGATGGCCATCGAACGATTCATCTGGGAAACGGAGAAGGGCGCGGAGGGTGATATCACCCAGCGCGTACGCTCCAAGCAGTTTGGCGATGGCTACGAGCAGTCGGTCGAGGACGGCCTCAACAATCGGTCGCAATCCTGGCCCGTGACCTTCACCGGTTTGAAGGGGCGCATCAAGGACATCATGGCGTTCCTCGACCGACACAAAGGGGCGAAGGGCTTCCTTTGGGAGCCGCCCCTGGGTGAGCTTGGCCTTTACAAGTGCAACGGCTACAAGCCAGTGCACCGCGGCGGCCAGGTCTACGCCATCACCGCGACCTTCCAGCAAACCTTTCATCCCTGAGATAACCCCCCATGGCACTGATCACGGACATCCAGAAACTGGAGCCCGGCGGCGAGATTCGCCTGTTCGAAATCGACGGGACCGAGTACGGCGCGGATTACCTGCGCTTTCACGGTCACGCCATCCCGCACACGCCAGAGGAATTGCTGGCCTATGAGGGCTCGGAAGAGGACCTGCCCGCCAAGTCGATTATCTGGCAAGGCGAGGAGTACGCGGCCTGGCCGGTGCAGATTGAGGGTATTTCCTCGAGCAGCGACGGCACAGCCTCTCGGCCGACATTTGCCGCCGGCAACGTCAACGGGCGTGTTACCGCGCTGTGCCTGGCCTTCGAGGATATGCTCAAGTTCAAGCTGACGGTCCGCGAGACGCTGGCTCAGTACCTGGACGCGGCGAACTTCCCCGAAGGCAATCCAACTGCCGATCCGACTCAGGAAGCGCTGGAGATCTGGTACATCGACCAGAAAACCAGCGAGGACGGTGAGGCGGTGGTCTGGGAGCTGTCTTCGCCAGGCGAGATCGACAACCACGGGCTGCCCGGTCGGCAGATGACGACTTTCTGCCACTGGGCCATGACGAATGGATATCGTGGTCCGGATTGCGGCTACACCGGTGCGGCCATGTTCGACGACGAGGACAAACCAACGGACGACCCCGCGCTTGACCAGTGCAAGGGATGTTTGTCGTCCTGCAAGCTGCGTTTTGGCGAGAACGAAGAATTGGGATTTGGGGGATTTCCGGCTGTGAATTTGATCAGTAGGAGCTGATACAATGCGGTGTGCAGCTAGGGTCGCCCCCGAAAAGCCAATACCTAACTGGCCTGCTGCGCTCCTCATGTTAGGTTTCATACTGTAGGGGTGTGAATTGAAAGCCAAGTTTCCATTAAACCTTGTCGGTTGCCGATTCGGTCGCTTAACAGTCGTAAGCAAAGAGATAAATGACCGACCATACAGAACCACTATCTGGGGATGCCTGTGTGATTGTGGGGCGAGCAGGAAGATACTTCGCAGTTCGCTCATAAGTGGCGCAACCGTTTCTTGCGGTTGCTACAACAAGCAGCGGGTGGTGGAGGCGCTCACCACCCACGGCCTGCACAAGCACTCGGCCTATGGAACATGGAAGGCGATGATTGACCGCTGCTATAACCCGGACTCCAAGGACTTCAAAGATTACGGAGGTCGAGGCATTCAGGTGTGTGATGAGTGGCGAGACATTGCAGGATTTGTCGCCGGGATGGGAGCGAAGGAGAAAGGCCAGAGCATCGATCGGCTTGATGAGAATGGCGATTACGAGCCAGGAAACTGTCGCTGGACTGATGCGCTCGGCCAGGGCGAGCATAAGCGGAACAACGCCATTGTCACGCGCCTTGGCAGTAAGAGGCATATCGCCAGTGTTTGGCGTGAGGCTGGCATAAAAGAATCTACGTTCTACAACCGCCTCGATGCTGGGATGACTCCTGATGAAGCTGCGTCCCTGCCTGTTCGTAAGCACAACGCAACAGCGGTGATCGATGGGGAGGAGCGGACACTTGTAGAGTGGGCAAAAATTGCTGGAGTCGACTCTGCCACCGTACGCAACAGAGTAAAGGCCGGGATTGTAGGTAGGGCGTTACTTGCGCCACCGCGATCCAGGAAAATATCTGCTTAACCAAGGGCGCTACGGCGCCCTTTTTAGTGGGCGCAAATAATGCGAAAACACATCATCGCGGCCATCCAGGCTCACGCGGCGGCGGAATATCCACGCGAGTGCTGTGGCCTGCTGTTGGCCATCGGGCGGGCGCAGAAGTACTTCCCGTGCCGGAACATCGCCACGGAGCCCAACGAAGAGTTCCGGCTCGATCCCGAGGACTACGCCGCGGCGGAGGACTTGGGCGAAGTGATCGGTATCGTTCACTCGCACCCTGACGCCACCAGCAGGCCGTCACCGCACGACCTGGCCATGTGCGAGGCAACGGCTTTGCCCTGGCACATCCTGAGTTGGCCCGAGGGCGACCTCAGGTCGATCACACCCACGGGCAGCACGCCGCTGCTGAAGCGCCCGTTCGTGCATGGCGCCTGGGACTGCTGGCAGGTCTGCGCTGACTGGTACAAGCGTGAGTGGGGGCTGGAGTTCGAAGCCTTCCAGCGCGCCGACGGCTGGTGGGAGAGCGCGGACAACGCTAGCCTGTACGAGCAGCATTACGAGGCCGCCGGCTTTGTGCGTGTCGACCGACCGCAACGCGGCGACCTGATCGTCATGCATGTCGGGCGGACGGTTCACCCGAACCATGCCGGGATATACATCGGCACGGACCCGGCGCTACCAGGTGAAGAGGCAGGCGCATTCGGGCCTGGGCCGTTCCTGCTACACCACCTGTACGGCAGGCCGTCCGAGATCATCGTCTACGGCGGGCCCTGGCATGACAGAACGCGCCTGATCCTCAGGCACAAAGATGCTCAGTCAAAACCGCCCAGCGAATAGATCGAAAATCCGTCTTTTGTTAGATGAATGACCTCTGTCGTCCCGCCTATGTAAACGCGATCACCGGACTTTTCATCCTCCTGTCGCGACTGGGCACGCATGATGTCAGGCGCACACGCAGGGAACGAGTTCCAATTTATTCCCGATTTGTCCATAAGCTCTGGCTTTACGCCAAGCCCATAATCCAAACGCTCGGATTTGAAGTCCGACCCAGAACGGTATGCGAATCCATGGACCTTTCCCGAGTCGTCGGAAATCCCGAAGTGATAGATCGTTGCAGTTTGGTCTTGGAGGGCGGGAACATGGCGATTCAGTTCGCTCCAGAGGGCCTGAAGCTCCTGGGCGGCATGTGCATCGACCGCATCTACATTGAGGGCAAAACCTTGGTTATTCACAAGGCCGATCCATCGATTGAAAAGCAGGGCCGATCCCGTGCCGGCAATGATCATACGGATGTGCGGGATCGAGATGGCTTTGCTGGCCAACCCTGGGGGCGTGTCGACGGAATAATGTAAAAGCGTGTCAGTGGCTACAATTGCTTCGTTTTCATCCGTGTAGAACAAGAGCGAGGACATAGGGCCTCCTGGCCGACTTTGAGTTGGCGGAGGCTACTATCGCTTCCGGATCAGATGCCACTGGCATTCCATCCACGCTGGATGCCTGGCCAGGTCGATAGCATGTTGCGCGTCCGCTTTCGACCCTAAGCTGTCGTTCGCGAAAGGCAGCAATCGGCCATTAGCGGACGTTGAACTACGTCCGCTGAACCCCAAACCTGAATATCGGCTTGACTCAGATTCAAATTCAGATTCAGCAAATCCGCTTCTCACCCAACCGCTCTACCAACCTGATGAGATAACCGTCGGGATCCTGGACGATGAATTCGCGCTGGCCCACTCCAAGATGGGTTAGATGCACCAACTATACTTCGGTGCCACGAGGGGATCGTGGCGAGCATCATGATGCAAGGGAATTATAGTGACGCGTTGATGGCTGCTATTGGTCGAAGAGATTCATGCACGCAGCTCACCTTTAGGCCGGTGGGCATCGATCAGACACGCTCGGGTGAGCTGCGATCGAAGCGCGCCAGGTCATAAAACATTTTTGGGGTGAACCTGCCAGCGGTTCGAATACGCATATACTGTGCGTATTGCGAATGGTAGCAGTTTGATATTGCCGGCTAAAGGTTGTGTAACTTCGATGAACAAGACTGATCTGCTTGAGTATTTGAAAGAGACCAGTTCGGAAATGACCCGAGACAATATAGATGAAGCTGTTCTGCTGCATTTTGATTTGGTCATGGAAAGCTATCGAGAAAAGCCTTCATTTTATAAAAATTTGTTGAAATATGACCGATTCATGGTTGCCCTGTCTTTGTTGAGCTTCAGCTACAAAGACGAGAAAGTTCCTTTATCCAGAGTAAAGGCATTCTGCTACGAACGTGGCTATATGTCTCGAAATAGCCTGGATTCTTATTGTTCATTTTTGTCCATTTCCGGATATCTGGATGTTCGGTTACATGTGCAGGACGGGCGTCAACGTAGTTTCCGACCTACGGAAAAAGCGCTAAGCAATACCGTGCAGCTAATCAAATCTTATTTGCTGCCTTCGCAGATGATCTCTCCATACGACAGTGGGTTATCGGTTGTGGGGAAGAATGTTGATCTATTGCGCGTATTTTTTCGAGGGTTTGCCAAGATACTTGAAGGGGACTTCCTGCTCGACAAGCTGTTGCCTGAAGCGAAATGGATTCTCAATCGGGACGGCGGTCATCTGCCGATGCTCGCACTCTATGCCGATGCCCTGCGCACCGGCTCGTTAGAGACCGGCTACAACGTATCCTCTTACGTGGAGCTTTCATCGCGTCTGGGCGTGTCCAAAACACACATGCAGCGCATGATCAAAGAAGGCCAGTTACAGGGCTATTTCAAATGCGACAAACGTTTGGTGGGGTTGAGTCCGGCCTTTCTCGAATTGATGCGGCGGGCCATGTCAATCTACTTTGCAATTGCCCGTGTCAGCATGGAGTTGGGAGTTGAGGAGAGCGAAGTAGGAAACGAGCCTGGCGGTATTCGCTGTGTGTGTGAGCGTTAGCGCGAGTTCGCTTGTTATTTTGGGGCGCGATTTAATCACTAAGCAATGTCCTTTTTGTTGTAATTTTTATGCCGGAGTTCAGCGTGTTTAATCGCCAGTTGAAGAATGCTCTTTTTACCTGCCAAGAGCAATTGTGCCTGGCGCTCGGGACAGTCGCCGACGTCGAAGCGGTGTTTCTTTCAGTACGTGTCGATGGAGCTGGCCGGATTATCTCGGCCAACCAGCGGTTTGCGCAAATGCTGGGATACTCGCTGGAACAGCTTTCAAAAATGGTAATGAGTAACCTCAACGCGCAACCGCAGAATGATTTTGCACCCAACCTGTGCGCCATCGAACCGCAACGCTATCGTGCCTCCGACGGCCGTGCTGTGACACTCAATATAGGCTGGATCGCTGCAGCGAACCGGACGTTTCAAGGCTACGGCATGGTTGCACCTCCGCTGGCGCGGGACGAACAGGAGGTTATCGAAATGTTCAGCGCACTGAACCGCTCGATGGCGATGATCCAGTTCAGTCTCGCGGGTGAGGTCGTCTACGCCAACGAATCGTTCGTCCAGGCGATGGGTTACAGCCTTGCGGAGATACAGGGCAAGCATCACCGTCTGTTCTGCCTAGCGGAGGACGTGGCGTCGGCGCATTACGATGAATTCTGGAAGAGTCTGAACAAGGGCGTGTTTAACGCTGGTCGCTTTCGCCGGGTAGATAAAAGCGGAAAAGTGGTTTGGCTGGAGGCCACTTACAATCCCATCAGAGACGCTTCCGGTCGGGTTTATAAAATTGCCAAATTCGCCAGCGTAGTGACCGAGCAAGTTGAAAAAGCCGACGGAATCAAACAAGCAGCGACCATGGCTTACGACGTGTCGCTAGATACCGATGTGAAAGCTAACCGAGGGATGGAACTGGTCGCCGACTCCGTGCTCGGCACACAGAATATTTCCCAACAGATGGCCTTGGTGACCGACAGCATGACCGCGCTTGAATCGCAGTCGCAGTTGATCGCTTCCATCGTCGACACGATCGGCGCCATTGCCACCCAGACCAATCTCTTGGCGCTTAACGCCGCTATCGAAGCTGCACGCGCTGGAGTGCATGGACGAGGATTCGCTGTCGTGGCGGATGAAGTGCGCAAGCTCGCCGGCCGTACCAGTGCGGCCACCCAGGAGATTAACGGTGTGGTCAGGCAAAATCGAGAATTGGCCGGCGAAGCCGCGTTGCATGTCCAGTGCAGCAGAGACCAAGCCAACGTTTTATTGGAACTGTCCGAACAGGCAGGTATGGCGATGGCAGCTATCCAGTCAGGCGCAAAGCAAGTAGTGAAAGCCATTGGTAGAGTCACCAGCGATCTGCATTGAACGCTTTATCTACGTCGCGGTAACGCCTCCGCCTTTGGTGAAAGCAATATGGAAGTTTTTGCGTACGGTTTTTCCGATTGATAACAGGAATTTGGATGCCAAAGCACACTTAATTCATTGATTAGGTATTGCCCAGACGTTGACATCACATTCAGGCCGTTTCGGAAAAGGAGTTTAGGGATGCCGGCGACTTTCAAAATCAGACCAAGAATGCGAACACTGCTATCACCAGCGGTAACCAAGATTGAAATGGCGGGAATTGTTTCCTGGCTTTGTGTGTTGCTGATTGAGCCTGCGACAACGTTAAATCTGTTAAATATGTTGGTTACAGCATCGTTGTTGGTTATTTGGTACGTTCATCGCGTAGTTGCTGATTTTCGCATATGGAGAATGCTCGGCGGCGTGTATATATTGATTCTGTCACTCGGCTTTGCGCATGTGATTGACACCAATGTGCAGCTGCGCGTCTTTACGCTCCCCCTAGCTGTGATCATCGTGGTAAGCAGTGCTATCTTATTCGTCACGGTTCAGGACTATCTTCTCTCTACATTACTGGTCTGGATACTGATGTGGCCCAATTTGGACGTTGGCTTTTACCGGGAACTGGAAGTTTATCTGGTCATTTTTTGCGTTGCTTCCATGTCCATAGGGTTTACTCTCAGCTTTACCTATCTAAGAAACATGCGCTCAGTGTTGTTGGTCGAAAGTGAATTCAGGACATTGGCGGAGACAGATTTTCTCACCTCCTTACTTAATCGACGGGCCTTTATGGGGCTCTTCCAAAATGCATTGGCAGAAGGCCACAGCGGCTACTTTATAATGTTGGATATTGACGAATTTAAATTAAAAAACGATCAGTACGGTCACGATGTCGGTGACAAGATTTTGTGTGCCATGGCCGCGTGCCTGAAATCCACCCCTGGCAGCCACAGTGTCGGGCGGATTGGAGGTGAGGAATTCGGTGTCTTGTTGTTGGGCGAAGATGATGCGGTTGCTCATGAGTACGCATTGCGCCTGCTGGGCAACATCCGTTGCAGTGTATTGCCTCCGCATCAGTTCACTTGCAGCGCGGGCGTCGCGCAGTTCCGAGCGACATCGGACATGTCCGCAGTGCTCAAATGCGCCGACAGCAATATGTATAAAGCGAAGCATGATGGTAAGGATCGGGTGTTTCAGGATGGAAGGCAGGTCAAACCGCTACGTCCTGTAACTACGTAATTAAGGTTTGACTGGAGGACGTCTGTGAAAATCGTTTTCGAAGAAATCGAATCTCCCCCTTGCTGCTTGCTTACTCTGGGCACCTTCACTTTAATGTTCCAGAACCGCTCAGAGGCTGAAAGCTTTCTCAAGCTCCTGATGGGGGCGCAGACATCGGTTAGCCCCAATCGCTGAACGTCTGCTTCTGGCCGAAAGCTGTCTTTGGAATAGCCCAGCCCCGCGCTGGGCTTTTTACATCTCCCCCTCAGTGCTACATTCCCGCCAAACCAAAGAGGGAACGACATGCGGATTTTGATAGCGGCGGTTGCGGTGGCGATGCTGGCGGGGTGTGCCTCATCGGCGATCTCGGTGCGGGATGCGAAGCCGGTTCCGTCGGACGAGGTCTATGCCTTCCAGACTAAACCGGCTGGCGAGAGCGGAAAAATCACCGTGGTGCGCGACTCTGGCGCGGTCGGCTCTGGTTGCGACATTGTTGTTTATGTCGACGGCCGCAGGGCTGCAAAAATCGGTACTGGTCAGCGAGCTACATTCTACCTTCCGCCGGGGTCGCCCAATCTCGGCGCAGGCCTGGCTGGCTCTGGCTTGTGCGCAGGCGCTGCAATTCGAACCATCGCAGCAACGGTGCAGCCAGGCAAAGAAAGCCTGTACCGTATCAGCGGCGACATGGCTGGGTTCTACATAGGGCCCTATGTCGATTACAACTGAATCAAGAAAACCTTGAAACCGCCTCCGGGCGGTTTTTTATTGCTCGGAGAAAGTGATGCAGGCATCAGCGATCAACTACCAACCCATGACGACGATTCGCCTGCACGGGCAGCTCCGACAGTTCGGAAAGTCCTTCAGGCTCGCAGTGAAATCGCCGGCGGAGGCGATCAAAGCACTATGCGTGCAGATCCCTGGATTCGAGCGGTTTCTCTCGAATGCCAAGTCGCGCGGCCTTGAGTTCGCGGTGTTTCGCGATAAGCGTAATATCGGGGAGAAGGAGCTGTGCTACAACGGTGCCGGAGACATCCGGATTGCGCCCGTGATCGTAGGCAGCAAGCGCGGCGGTATTCTTCAAACCATCGTCGGTGCGATCTTGATTGTTGTGGGTGTTATTTTCTCTGCAACGCCTTTCGGTACTCCGCTCATAGGTGCAGGCATCGGCCTCGTCGCCGGCGGCGTGATCCAAATGCTCAGCCCCCAGGCGGGCGGACTCAAGACCAGCGCGGCGCCCGAGAACACGCCTGGATATGCCTTCGGCTCAGCGCAGAACACAACAGCGTCTGGGAACCCTGTACCGCTTTGTTATGGGAAGCGCCGCGTTGGCGGAGCCATAATCAGTGCCGCAATTTACGCTGAAGACCAAGCGTGACCAGGCTTCAGCCTGGTCGGTGCATGATTACTGGGGTATGGAGATTTTTGAGGCGCGCAGTGCTGCCTCAAGCTTTTTCACTCGCTGATCGAGATCATTAATTACGACCTTGAACGCCTGAGCGACGCTGTGGAGTTCGTTTGGCACCTTGCCGCTAACGCTCTTGTCTGCGATGTCCTGCAGCGCTCGGGATAATGCTACGTGTCCAGGTGTATCGTTCATTGCTGACCTCCTAGGTCATATCGCCCGGGTCCATGGGCTTGCGAATCAAAGGACCGGAGCGGCTCATTGGAGGCGCAAAGCTACTACTCCGACACCGGCAAGTGCCACTGGAATTTCATCCAAGCTGTACAGATACCCACACCGCCCGCGAGGCGGTTTTTTATTGCCTGGAGAAAAGCATGGGCGCAGCACAAAAGATCGACATCCACGGCGCCAAGGGCGGCGAAGAGAAACCCAAAACGCCAACGGAAGCCCCGGATAGCCTGCGCTCTGTTGCTATTGCCAAGATGCTGATTGCTGTCGGTGAGGGCGAGTTCGAGGGTACGCCAACGGCCAGGGACATCTATCTGGACAACACCCCACTGCAAGACCCCCAAGGCAACATGAATTTCCCGAACGTGAAGTGGGAGTGGCGGACCGGCGCGGTGGATCAGCCCTATATCCAAGGGATCCCATCGGTAGAAAACGAGACCACCATCAGCACCGAGTTGCGCAGCGGTACGCCATGGGTGCGGGCCATCACCAATACTCAGCTCTCTGCTGTGCGCGTGCGGTTTGCTTGGCCGGCACTTCAATCGGTCGACTCGGGCGGAAACATCAACGGTTACGCGATTGGCTACAAGGTCGAGCTGGCAACTGACGGCGGTGCCTACCAGGAGGTGCTGAACGAGGCTGTATCCGGCAAGACCACGAGCGTCTACGAGCGCACGCGCCGTATCAATTTGCCGAGGGCTACTTCTGGTTGGCTGATGCGGATCACTCGCCTGACTGCAAACCAGAACAACAACAAAATCTCCGACACGATGCAGATTGCCGGATTCACAGAGGTGATCGACGCCAAGATCCGGTACCCGAACACCGCGTTGCTCTACATCGAGTTTTCCGCCGAACAGTTCCGCAGCATCCCGGCCGTGACGGTCGAGACAAAGCTGAAGAAGATGCAGGTGCCGAGCAACTACGACCCAGTGTCTCGAACCTATTCCGGCGTTTGGGACGGCACATTCAAACAGGCCTGGACCGACAACGCGACCTGGATGACGTATGACATCACCACCGCCGACCGCTTCGGCCTGGGCCGCCGAATCAAGCCGTGGATGGTAGACAAGTGGGAGCTGTACCGCATCTCGCAGTACTGCGACCAGCTGGTGCCGGACGGGAAGGGCGGCCAGGAGCCTCGCTTCATCTGCAACCTGAACCTGCAGAGCAAGGCTGACGCCTGGTCGCTGCTGCGCGATATCTCGGCGATTTACCGGGGCATGACCTACTGGGCCCAAGGCCAGGTCTTTACCCTGGCGGACATGCCACGGGCAACTGACTTCGACTTCGCCTATACCCGGGCGAACGTCATCGACGGCAAGTTCACCTATTCCAGCGCGTCGGAGCGCACCCGCTACACGCGGGCGCTGATCAGCTACGACAACCCGGGGAACAACTTCGACACCGATGTCACGGCTGTGACCGATGCCAAGTTGCAGCGGCGCTACGGCGACAACCCGCTGGAGATCAGTGCCATCGGCTGCACCCGCGAATCCGAGGCCCAGCGCCGCGGTAAGTGGGCACTGCTCACCAACTCCAAGGACCGGGCTGTCAATTTCAAGGTAGGCCTCGACGGGCGCATCCCGCTACCTGGCTACGTAATCCCAATCGCCGATGAACTGCTGGCCGGTCGCCCGGTGGGCGGGCGTATTTCGGCAGTCAACGGCAAAGTCATCACCCTGGACCGCGACACCCAGGCCAAGCCCGGCGACCGGCTGATCCTCAACCTTCCCGACGGCAAATGCGAGGGCCGCACCGTGCAGCTGGTCAGTGGCCGGCAGGTCACCGTGACCGTGGCTTATTCCGTGCCGCCGGAGCGTGAACTGGTGTGGGCGCTGGATGCTGACGACTTGGCCATCCCGCTTTATCGCGTGGTCAGCGTGGCGCGGCCAGAACCTGGCGTGTTTGAAATCTCGGCTGTGCAGTACGACCCGAGCAAGTTCGATCACATTGACACCGGGGCCCGGCTGGAGGAACGACCAATCAGCGTTGTGCCTATCACCGTGGTACCGGCGCCGGCGAGCGTCGACATCTCGTCGAACTACTCTGTGGATCAGGGCTTGGCGATCAGCACCATGAACATCTCGTGGCCCGCTGTGAACGGCGCGGTCGCGTATGACGTGGAGTGGCGTAAGGACAGCGGCAACTGGATCAAGCTGCAGCGCACGGGCGCGACGAGCGTTGATGTCACCGGCATTTACTCGGGGGCCTACATTGCCCGCGTACGCTCGGTGAGCGCCTTCGAGATATCTTCGATCTGGAAGAGCTCCAACCTGACCAACCTGGAAGGGAAGGTCGGCCTGCCGCCGGCGGTGGCGTTCCTGTCCGCCACCAGCGAACTGTTCGGCATCGGCGTTCGGTGGGGTTTTCCTGCTGGCGCCGAGGATACCCAGCGCACCGAGCTTTGGTATGGGCAGGCCAATGACCTGTCTGTGGCAACCAAGCTCGCCGACCTGGCTTATCCCCAGGCGAACTACAGCATGCAGGCCCTCAAGGCAGGCGCGCAGTTCTTCTTCTGGGCGCGCCTGGTGGACCGCACCGGCAACGTTGGGCCGTTCTATCCAGTCGGCAACGGCGTGATGGGTATGGCCAGCGCAGACGCGGCGCCGGTGCTGGACTTGATTGCCGGGCAGATCGGTCGCACCGAACTGGGCAAGGACATCTTGGACGAGATCGACAAGATCCCAGGGCTGCAGGAGCAGATCGATGCGCTCGACGGGCTGTCGGCCTATGACCCTGAGACGGTCTACCTCGAAGGAGACCTGGTGGTCGTCGGCAAGCGGATCTACCAGGCCACGCAATTGGTGCCCGTGGATACGCCACCGCCGAACGCCGATTACTGGGTGGACGTCGGCCAGGTGCTGGAGACTGCCAACGGTCTTGCGCGCCAAGTGGAGATCAACACCACCAGCATCACCGAGTTGGACGGCGTGGTCACGGCGGCCGCGTCGAGCCTTCAGGCCTTGCAGTCAGCGTACCGTGACGACACCGGTGAGGGAGACCTGGCGGATGCACTCCAGGGCTACAACGCTTCGGCCAGTTTTGCTCAGGAGGTGAAGACGCAGGCCACCAAAAATGCCGCGATGGTGCAGCGACAGACTGAACTCACCGCAGAGGTGGAAGAGGTCAGCGGCTCGGTGGTCGAGTTGGAAAGTGTTGTGGTCACGGACCGTGAGGCGACGGCCCAGGCCATCCAGCAGATCGGCGTCAAGATCGAAGACAACTCTGCGGACATCCAGACAGTAAGTCGCGCCCAGGCCGACACTGACGGCAAATTCTCCACGATGTACTCCGTGAAGATGCAGGTTAACGCGGACGGCCAACTGGTCGCTGCCGGGTTTGGCCTGGGTATCGAGCAGGACGAAGAGGGTGTTCTTCGGAGTCAGTTCTTGGTGAGCGCTGATCGTTTCGCGATTGTCAGCACGCTGGCTGGTGGGCAGGTGTTCACACCTTTCACAGTGGATAACGGCCAGGTCTTCATGCGCTCGGCGTTCATCCAGGACGGCAGCATCACCATGCTCAAGATCGGCCAGGCGCTGCAATCGGACAACTACGTCGCCGGTGTGCAGGGTTGGCGCCTTGATAAGGCGGGAAATCTGGAGTTCAACGGGCCCGCTCCTGGTGGCGGGCGACTGACTATGACCAATCGCGCAATCAAGGTCTACGACGAAAACGGAGTCAAGCGCGTACAGCTTGGAGATCTTACAGCATGAGCTTCGGGATGAGGATATGGGGCGCCACTGGCGCCCTTGAGCTCGATGAGAACTCGTTTACAGTCAGGGTAACTTACTCAGAGGTTGTCCAATCTGGGCAGCCAGCACCAGGATATACAAGATTTATACCTATACCGGGGGTTGATCCTTCAACACACTCTGCTGTTTGTATACCAATTGCAAACTATGACACTGGCGGCACCAGTATGTATGCAATTCAATACATCCCTATAGTTTCGTCAGGAGGTGTAACTATATTTTTTGGGCAGCCTGGTGCGCCGTCCGGATCGTCTTTGGGTCTAGCTCCGCAAAGACTTATTGTTATGAGGTTTAGATGATGTCTTTTGGGCTAACCTTCTCCAATAGCGATGACGTGGTCACATTAGATTCTGAATTCTCAAGATTGGTTGTTTTGGCGCGGGGTGCCTACAGTGGTGTAGGGGGGGCAGGGGCTAGCTTTCCGTTCCCAATTACCACGCAAGAGCCACCTCTTGTATTTGTAAGGCCAGACCAATCAAATACGCTATGTTTTTGTAAACTATCTGGGAGTGCTGGAGCTTGGACAGGTTTCTCGTTTACAGGGATAGCCGGTTCATCAACTTCTGGTAGGTGGTTTTCTGCTGCTTTTCAATCTAAAGAATTAGCAGTTTTCGGGTTAAGGCTTTGGGGTGGAGACTCTAGGTTACTGTTTGATAATGGCACTGCATGCGCCCAGTTTACAAGAACGATTACAGGATGGTCGTATTTGGGGTCGTCTCCGACAGGGCAGGGTACGTCGAGATTAAGCTGGACATCTAATAGTCCACTGAATACAGGCGATTTCATGTTATTGAACAATATCGCAATGGATGTTGCTGGTACAACCTCCCGCCAGGGCAACCAGTATGCGGTATGGGACTATCCAAACAACCGATTGGTTATGCAGGTTGTAGGTGTTGATATACAAACATCATTCTATACGCCTGTGGTTTTCGCAAAGCCTATTTCATAGGGGAATCAAATGACCTGGTATAAAACAGGAACAGTAACTGTTACGCCTGGCAGCAATGCGGTTATCGGGACGGGAACATCCTTCATTGCCAACTCGCGCGTAGGAGACGGCTTCCGTGGTCCTGATGGTGGCTGGTATGAGATCACCAACATCGCCAGTGATACTGCGATGTCGATCTCACCGCCTTACGGCGATCCATCTGCTTATGCAATCGCTCCGTTGCAGGGGTACGTCAAGGAGTCGGCAGACCAGCTCCGTGCTGCGACTAAAGTAATTGCTGGCGCCGCCACCGATATGACTGCCCAGATTGAAGAGGCGAAAGCCTCAGCAGTTTCCGCTACTGCCTCCGCCGCTATTGCAACAAGTAAAGCTTCTGACTCAGCTACATCTGCAGCCTCCGCGACGAGCCGGGCAGCGGCTGCGCTTGCAAGTCAAAATGCTGCAAAGACATCTGAAACCACAGCTAAAAATTATGCTGATCAGGCCGCGGCATCCGTAGCTGTACCATTGTCGACTCCGCTCAATGGTTTGAGTGTTGCCGTTTCGGCTGCGATTGCAGCATCGGATACCATTATTTCTGCCTTTGGAAAGCTCCAAGCACAAATCACGCTTGGCGGTTGGGGCGCGCCCAAAGGTATCGCTGCCGACATAAATGCGCTGACGGTCAGCCAGCAGTTCAACATAAATACTCCAGCAGCTACCTCCAATATCCCTATGAAACTTGGCAGTACAACAACGCCTTTTGCTGCTGGCTCTACGGGAATAGTCTCGGCATGGCAGAACGGAGGCACGGGACACTGGCAAATGCTGGTTTTTGATCGGAACTCAAACAGCATTGCCTACCGCAGAAAAGCGGCAGGCATTATTCAGCCAGATGACTACCTGGTTGTTTACCCGACAGGCAAAACGGTTCTGGATATCAGTCAAGGCGGCACCGGCGGTAATACCGCGTCAGATGCGAGAATTGCTCTTGGGTTGAAAACAGGGGCGCTGGCGGACGTTACCACGTCCAATACGGACTCCGACGCCTCGCGAGTAATGCGCCCCGGTAACTTCGGCATTGGGAGCTACGACCCTCTTGTCGTGGCAGACGCCAATACCATCAGGATGACTGGGTTCTATTACGGAACAGGTTCAGCCAATACCCCGGAAACATACGGTTTTATCCGGCACCAAGGCGCGGGTGCTCAGGATGGACTTCAAACTTTCATCTCCGCTGTTACCAGGATCGAGTACAAGCGCATCCTTTCTTCCGGGACTTGGGGTGCATGGGATTCTGGATCGTCTAGCGCTCCAATTACTAAGAGATGGACTAGCTCTGCGTTATCCGGTACAGCCGGTTCTCCTATGACACTCACCCATAACCTTGGTATTAAAGCCAAGATTATCAATGTCTACGGTACTATGTTGACTGCGGCTGGGGGTTATTCCGTTGGAGACACTATCGATTTCGGTAGCTGCCCGGTTACGTTGAACGGCTCCCTTAGCTTCAATTTTACTTTTTACAACTCTAGCGTCAACTCGCTGGTAGCTATCCTTGGTTCCAGCGGTATTGCTCTGAACAATAAGACTACAGGGGGTGTTACTTTCCTGACGTCCGCGCAAATTTCACTTACGTTTGAGGTGATGGCATGACAGAGCCGACCAAGCTGATTGAAAGTTCTCAAGAAGACGAAATGCTCTACTACATAGACGCGAACGGGAACTACCTCGGCGCCGCAAATGGTGATAACCCCTACGGCGGCGAACCTGTTTTTCCACCGCCTGAATATGGTGACCAGGTATGGCTGTTTTCCGATGCCGCGCCCTATTGGTCGGAAAGCCCGTCCGTGGCAGCGACGAGAGAAAACAGTTGGCGAGATGAGCAAATGCCTAAGGCCGAGCAGACCGTCACCGCTATTCAATATGGAGAGGAAGGGATCCTGGGCACTGCTCAGCAATGGCAGCGGTACTGGCTGGCGCTGCGTAAGTGGAACGCCGATAACCCCGAGTTCCCAGACAGCAGCAAGCGCCCAATGGCGCCAAGCTGATTGACAGCAGAACACCGTCACCCGCCTTGAGCGGGTTTTTTTTCGCCTGGAGAAAAGCATGCCTATCACCGAAACCCGCGGGGTGCGTAACAACAACCCCGGAAACATCGACTACAGTCCAGCCAACCAATGGCAGGGACAGCTCAAGCCAGACTCGGCCATCGAGAAGCGCTTCGCACGGTTCGATACACCAGAGAGCGGCATCCGCGCCCTGGGGAAATTGCTGCTGACCTACCAGCGCAAGCACGGACTGAAGACGGTGAAGGCCATCATCAGCCGTTGGGCTCCGGCGGGGGAGAACGATACCGCTGCCTACGTGCGTGCGGTGGAGGTGAACACCGGCACCCGGCCTGGTGCCTATGTCGACCTGACCCAGGCAGCGGTGATGTCTGGTTTCGTTAAGGCGATCATTCATCATGAGAACGCCGGGTATGCCTACCCCGACGCGGTGCTGGCTGAAGGCGTGCGGCGGGCGCTGTCATGACGCCCGGTCAGATCCTCGCCGCGATCCTGCTGGCGATGGTGATCAGTGCCGGCGGCACCTGGCAGGTGCAGGACTGGCGCTACGGCAAGCAGCTCGCAGAGCAGGCCGGCCTGCACAAGGATGACTTGGCGGCGATCAGTAATGCCGCCTCTGCCCAGGCCCGCGATGAGCAAGACAAGCGCCTGGCCACGGAGCAGAAGCTCGCCGTCCAAGACCAACAACACACCAAGGAATTATCCGATGCCCAGCGCAACCAGGCTCGCCTGCGTGACCAGCTTGCTACTGCTGATGTCCGGCTGTCAGTCCTCCTCGAGGATTCAGCCAGTGGCTGCGACGTGCCTGCCGCCCCCGGCGCCGTCGGCGTGGTTCATGCAGCCCGTCGAGCCCAACTTGACCCAGCGCATGCTCAACGAATTATCGGCATCACCGATGCGGGCGACCGCGGATTGATTGCACTTAGGGCGTGTCAGGCGTACGTCAGGGAAGTAAATCGATGAGTGCGAACGTCACGGTCAGATGTTGGCTACGAAGGGCTGGCCGTTTATAGAATGTGTCCTAGAATGAACTTCCAAATATGGAAGCCATTCACGATGTTAAATATCGATTTGAAAACTATCGTTTACTGGATGAAAATCGTATCCGGGATTTCTCAGCTTGGTGGGCTGGTGGTCGCCTCCCGAATCGATCTTAAAAGTAAAGCTGTAGATCTCGCATTGGAAAATGTTCCGGGTAATCCAGCTCTAGAGGCATACCAATCCAGCAAGTGCGGTGGCGTTCGTATCCCCTCAGTAGAGGAGATTCGCTACAACGACTTAGCGAGTAGGGAAAATCCACAAAGAAACGCAGCTCTTTTCAAATTGTCGATCGCTATGGTTGGTTTCGGCATGGCGTTGCAATTAATCGCGGACATTATTGAACCGGCTTGATCAGCTCTATCCCTTTATTCCGCACGTTGCCCACTGCCGTGCTGACCTTGAACCACTCGAAGGCCTCGGCCGGCTCGCCTTGGTGCAGCACCATCTGCTCTGCGCGCTCTTTGGGCGTGGCCAGGTCCAACCATTCCCGAGCCAGTTCCGGAGTCAGCACCACTGGCCGCCGGTCGTGGATATCCACCATGCCCCCGGCGCTGTCTGCGGTGATGATCACAAACCCGTCATGCTCACTTGGACCTTCGTCAGCATCTGGTAATTGGCCGATGGCCGCACACAGCACCGGTGCGCCGTCGCGTCGACGGATCAGATAGGGCTGCTTCTTCGGCCCGCCTTCATCCACCCACTCAAACCAACTATCGATAGGCGTTATTGCCCGGTGCGGCCAGATCGCCCGAAAGAATGGCCCGTGCGCCACCTTCTCCACACGCGCATTGATCGGCGCGGCGCGGTCCTTGGCCCAATGAGGGCGCCATCCCCAGCGAACGGAGTCGGCGTGCAGCAGTTCACCATGGATATGCAGTAATGCGACCTGGGTGGATGGCGCGACGTTGTAGCGTTCAATAGGCTCATCGCCCACGGAGTTGGCCAGAGCATTGGGCATGCTCAGCGCTGCAACAAAGTCATGGATTCCCCGATACTGTGTAAGCCTTCCGCACATGCCTGCACCCCCTATTTTAAGTCAGTGTAGATCGTGACCGCTAAGCGTGCAGTGGGGATGGGCGCGATTGCTAGACCAAAATGAGTTGCAGATTTAAGCAGTGCTGCGGCGCCGATAACAGATGGTAATCTTCTGAGAAAGACTTTTGTTGGAGGGTTTTTTAGATGAGTATCGGTGCTAGATTAAAATCTGAACGGCTTCGCCTCGGATTAACCCAAGCCATGCTCGGTGCCGCAGGGGGAGTAGAGGTGAATGCTCAGGGTCGTTACGAGGCCGGAGCTAGAATTCCGCGGGCGGACTATCTAACGTCGATCGCCAAGGTCGGTATCGACGTTCTTTATGTTGTCACTGGTCAGCGAATGAAGAATCGGGCCGCCGACTTCACCAATAGTCGCGAGTTACTATCAGTGAGTCAAAGCGAGCCTAAGATCCGAGTGCACTGAATTCTGTTGTCGAACTCACTCCGGCGACATTAACACTGCCAGCGTCAGCTTTATGAACTCTTCATTCTCATCGATGGTGTGCAAAGCACCTCGAATGTTTTCGGCCACTTCGGAAGAACCACGTTGTTCAACCCAGTTCGATAATTCCATGATGGAAGCTTCGAGTGCGAGTTGGTTGTCGTAGAGCTTGGAGAGCAGCGTAGGGATCAGGTCTGAGTTGGGCATCGGCATTCCTCTGGTGCAGTGAACAGCCTAGCAGTTGGCGATTGGGAGCCCATTCCAAGGTCAGGAGTGTCTGCTTTCGCCCGATTGTGTTGAAAAAGTCGGTCCTTCCAGACTGCCCGCACACTGGTTGCTGAAAACGCCTTTTTTGCGCGCAGCTATGCGAAATCTGAGCCCGAAATCCTCTGCTCATAGTAAAGATTTTATCTCAAGCACGTACTTTTCTGCCGTGGAAACCATGGCCGACTTTTTCAACAGAATCGGCCGAAAGCGGACATCAAGAACGTGTACGAAACCCAGGGCTACTCACATTGCCTCGAGCTGCTACAAGCTACTCCGAACCTAAGAGATTTCTAACCTCGGCGATGATTAAATCGATATTAAATGGCTTTGCCAACACTGCATCAAACAGATCCGATCTCTGCATACCGATGTGCGCCTGGGCACCGCTCATCAAGATGATCGGCAAATCGTTAGCGGAAGGAAGTGCTCGTACAGCCGTCGCGAATTCAAGCCCGTCCATGACCGGCATCATAAAGTCAGTAATGATTAAGGAAGGCCTTTCCCTTTCGAGCACCTCGAGCCCCTTTCGACCATTGCTGGCGGTTACCACCATGAACCCCTCATCCTCCAGCGCGAAGCCGAGGATGTCAGCGATCAAATACTCGTCGTCGACGACTAGGATGGTGGTCATGTTAATTCAATCCGCACAAAGGCTTAGGATCTTGAACCGGGCAATGTCTCAGTGGGGACTGATGGTTCATGTCTTGAAGCCTTTTTCAGGAAAACATCATGATCGCGGATGACGACCTCAAACCGTGAGGGATCGTAAGAGCTGTCTCTTACTTTAAGAATGGATAGCGTCCGGCTTAGTTCAGAGTGATTCTCAGAAAACCGCATCAGCATCAGGTTGTCCACGATGCTAGACAGATCAGAGTTCGGAGCGCTGACCTCGGAGCCAAACAGATCGCGCATTTCCCAGGAGGCAAAGACAGTTACGCCCCTGGATCGCAGCTCGTTCATCAGTGCACTAAAGAAGTCAGTAATCCGTGCGGGGTTTGTCGAGACTCGGGTCATACCGCTAAGGCTATCGATGAACAGTCGCTTGATGCCCTTTTGTTCAACGATACTCAGCAGTCGTGCGCCTAACCCATCCAGCAAGCCTTCGGTAGTCGGCTGCCATGCAATGCTCAGGGCGCCGCTGTCCTCCATACCTTTGATATCGATGCCCAATGATTGGCCTTTGAGTCGCAACCGTTGTGGACTCTCGTAAAAGCCAAAATGCAGTCCTGGAGCATCCACCGTCGACTCGGCAAGAAACTTGAGACCGAGAGTCGTTTTACCTATGCCGGAGGGGCCCATGACCAGAGATACACTGGAACTGTATAGGCCTCCACCCAATATGCCGTCCAGTGAACCAATGCCACTCGGAATGCGCGTCATGTCGGCGCTATCTGGGGCGGACGGGTGGCTGTAAAGGCTTTCGAGTCGAGGGTAAACCACCAATCCGTTATCGGTGATCTCGCACTCGTGAAGCCCAGTCATCGCTCCACTGCCGCGAGTTTTACGCAGTTGAATACGACGTACCGAGCGAGTACCAAATAACTCTTCGCCCATTTCAATAACGCCATCAACCATGGTGTGCTCAGGGCTGCCGTCGTCGAGACGGGAGCTGGTGAGAAAAAGCACTGTGCAACCAGCGAAAGCAGCGTGCCCTTGCAGCTCAGAAATGAATTTCTTAGTGTCAATGTGCGAGTCGGCTTTTGAGCGAGCATTGAGCAAGCCGTCTACCACCATCACTGTGGCTTTCTGACGGCTTATCTCTCGCCGAAGCAGTTTCACCACCTCGTCCAATCCTTCGTTTTCCAGAGTGTCGAACGCGCTGACAAACTGAATTTCAGCGCCTACTTTGGATGAGTCGAAAAAGCTCAGAGTGGAAAGAAACTGAAAAAGACGGTCGTGTGACTCGGCCAGCAGTGTGGCGACTAGAACCCGACCTCCATTGTTCGCATGATGGAACCCAAGTTGGTTGGCTAGGATCGTCTTGCCAGACCCTGGCCGCCCCTGAATTATGTATGAGGCGCCCGCGACCAGCCCTCCCTTGAGCAGAGCGTCGAGCCCTTCAATTCCACTTTGGAGGCGTTTTAGCTTTTCCACGATGCGACCCTGATCTGAAAAACAGGCTGTTTAAGCCAAGTGAGGCGGAATGCTAACGCCATTTTCGCTCTGGGGCCATTCTCGCCTAGAACATGGCTGTTTAAAGGAGTGATAAATTGCAATTTAACCGCCTCCACCTCTGACTTCCCCCCCCTAAAGTTGGGTGAAATCAATGTTGCTAGTAGATGCCCCTTTAATCTCGCAGTGATTCAATTGTAGTAATTGACCCCAGCATTTGCGTCCAAAACGCAGGGTAGAACCTGAACCCCTGGATTTCTTAAATGTGTTCGAGCGCTTCTGGTCGGAAGCGGCCATACGGACTTATCTCACGAGTTGGGGTTATTGGTGGCTTGTGTTCGTCGGCAGGACGCCGAGGGAGGGGTTATGCATTTCCGGCATGGCCCAAAATCCCCCCGTTGGGACCACTTCTGGGACCAACGGGTGCATTTCGGTGCTTTACGAGTGATGACTCACGACGACTTCGCCCAATAAACGCTGATCACCGCTAATCACCAGTATGCGTTTCAGACCGCATGGTGATGTTAGCTGTGGAGATCAATTACTTTACCTATCAATGGGTTGCGAGCGTGGCGGCAGGAGCCTTCAGGCATGCGTCAACAGCGACATCAAGGCGCGAAACCCGGTCGCTGAGCAGAAGATTTTGGATGTGTGTTGGAATTTGGCGCGCATTGTCGCATATGTCAGGCGACAGTTGTATGTCCGGCGAAGGATGGTTTTGCCAAGGTCTCCGGCATCGCCAGCCACAGCAGCGCCAACGCCAGTGCCGCCACGCCGGCCAGGGTCAGGAAGGCCGCGTTGTAGCCGGCCTGTTGCACGACGAAACCGGCCAGGCTGCTGCTCAATGCCGCGCCCAGGCCGAAGACGGTGGACAGGGCGCCCAGGCTGACGTTGAAGCGCCCGGTGCCTTGGGTCAGGTCCTTGACGATCACCGGGAACAGCGCGCCGAAGATCCCGGCGCCGATGCCGTCGAGCATCTGCACGGCCACCAGCCAGTACGGGTCGCTGGACAGCGTGTAAAGCACGCCGCGCAGCGGCAGGATCATGAAGCCGGCCATCAGCAGAGGCTTGCGTCCCCAGATGTCGGCTTTGAGTCCGACCAGCCAAGCCATCGGCACCATCACCAATTGCGCGGCGACGATACACGCCGACGTCAGCGGCGTGGCCATCTGCAGGTTGATCTGAGCGAGCTTCTGGCTGACCAGCGGTAGCATCGCGGCATTGGCCAGGTGGAACAGGGCGCAGCAGATAGCGAAAAGCAGCAGTGGGCGGTTCGCCAGCAACACACGGATACCGGAGGGTTGTTCGTGGTCCGTGTGGTGCTCCGGGTCAAAACCACGGGCGACCTCGTGATCGATCGCCTCTGCGGACACGCAACTGATCGCGACGATACTCGCCACGGCCATGAAGGCCATCAGGTAAAACACCACCACTGGCCCAAACAGATAGGCCAAGCCACCGGCCAACAGCGCCGCGACGGCATTGCCGGCGTGGTTGAAGGTTTCGTTGCGCCCCGTACGGCGGGTGAACGCGCGAGGTCCGGTGATGCCCAGCGAGATTGCGCTGATGGCGGGCGCGAATACGGACGCGGCGACAGCACTGGCGGCCTGGGTTAACGCCACCAGGCTGAAGGAACTGACAAAGGGCAGCAGCAGGCAACTGCCGGTCACCACGATGGCGGCCAGCGCCACCACTGCGCGCTTGCTGCGGGTGCGGTCGATCAGTGCGCCTGCTGGGCCTTGGGTGAGTAGGGCGGCGATGCCTGCCAGGGTCATGACCACGCCGATGCTGGCCGGGTCCCATTTGTGCACGGCCAGCAAGTAAATCGCCAGGTAAGGGCCGAGGCCGTCGCGCACATCCGCCAGGAAGAAATTCAGGCTGTCCAGGGACAAGGCATTACGCAGGTCGGAGTGTTTGGCCACGGCGAGGTCTTCGGAGGCGGCGTTCAAGGGCTGAACACGCATTGCGTTAATGACCCGTGGGCCCTGCGTTAAGTTTCGCCCACTTCTCGGGGTTTTAATCCGAGGGCTCTTGGCTTATTTTCTGGGCCCCGCTGCTATGAATATCTGGAGACGCAATGGACATGCCCTCAGCTCAACAGGCAATCGCCTGCAACAAGGACGCCTGGGACCAATCCGCCAGCCTGCACAAAACCACGGACACCTGGAACGCGCTGCTCAACAGTGTCGGCGCGGCTGGCTTTTCTTGCCTGGACCCGACGCTGACCGGCTTGCTGCAAGACGTGGGTGTGAACGGTAAGGATGTGGTGCAACTGTGCTGCAACAATGGCCGTGAAAGCCTTTCGCTGTATGGCCTGGGTGCGCGTTCGGTGGTGGGCGTGGATCAATCCCGGGCGTTTCTGCAACAGGCCCGTGAACTGGCCGACGTCTCACCGCACAGCCCCGAGTTCATAGAAAGTGATATCCACCAATTGCCGCAACGTTTGCAGGCGCGTTTCGATATCGCGCTGGTGACCATCGGCGTGCTGGGCTGGATGCCGGATGTGGCGCAGTTCATGCGTCATGTCGCCAGCACCTTGAAACCCGGCGGCACGTTGGTGATGTATGAAACCCATCCATTCCTGGAAGTGTTCGATCCGCGTGCGGAAAACCCGTTCCTGCCGGCCAGTTCCTACTTCCAGCGTGAGCCGTTTGTGCTGCAGGAGTCGATTGTCTATGAAGGCCAGGGCGAGGTGGCAGGACCCACATCCTATTGGTACGTGCATACCCTGGGCGATGTGGTCAATGCTGCTATCTGCGCACAGTTGCAGATCGGCCACCTGCAGGAATACGCGCACTCCAATCGCGAAGAGCTGTACGACCAGTACGAGCACCAGCCGGCGCAGCTGCCGATGTGCTTTACCTTGACCGCCACCAAACTTCCCGGATAACGCCAGGTACACAGGCAAAAAAAGCCCGCGAGGAGAGGCGGGCCAAGGGATTCACTGGAGTAGGTAGGCTTCACCTTATCGCCCCGAAAGTGAAGGCTTTGTGAAAATCCAGTCGCAGGTTCAGATGACGCGCTAATCAGGTCAGACGCACGAAAGTGCGCATGGTTTGACCGGGGCCAGTACTGAATTCGAGGGGGCGGGGCATATGTTCATCGGCTGCAATGAACACAAACTCATTGCCTTGCAGCCGATAACTGGCGGGCAACTGTTTGCCTGCGTCATCGCCTATGGAGTCGATCCAGGTAATGCGCTTGGGGACGGTGCTGCTGTCCAGGAAAAATCGGCCAGCCAGTAATACTTCGCCATCGACGGTCTTCACTTCGAAGTGGTCGCCGGTAATCGTGGTGATTGCCCCAGGCGCGCTGTGGGCGTCGATTGGATTGAGCACACCACTGTCTTCGAGTGAAGTTTGCTCCCAGGCGCCTTGCAGGGCTTGAAAGTCCGGGTCTGGAATGGATGACATACAAATTCCTTTTTGCTGAAGGTTATTTCGGCTCTTGTTTCGGTAAAACACGCTGTTCTTTGTCATTAAACGTGCAATTACTCGTAGGAAAAGTCCTGTTTTTACGTTGGTATGCAATTTTTCGTTATTACGAAAAGCAATTGGCGCTAATTTGCCGGGCCGTGGGTAACGTCTTGACACGAACCGTCTATGCTCTGAGGGCTTGTCATAAAGTTATGACACCTGTGTCACTGAAATGAAACCGACTGCTGTTAGGTATAGGTTCAGGGAACTAGGTGGTGTCGTTGCTGGCAAAGGGCCGTGTGTGCCGCGTGCCTGGACGTTGCCCCCTGTTTAGTCAGAAGTTGATCAGGGCTTTTGTAGTAGGGCGCCTAATATCAACTCATCAGGGTGTAAAACAATTTGAACAACGCTCCTCAGCTTCAACATTTATCTTCGGATGAAATCGATCTCTTTGAACTGTTCGGCGCCATTTGGAAGCAGAAAACACTGATCATCGGCTGTACGCTGGTGATGGGCCTCCTGGGCGTCAGCTACGCGTATCTAGCGCCCAAGGTGTATCAGGTCAGCAGCGTGTTGCGGCCCGCCGCCCTCAATGAACTGGATGCCCTCAACCGCTCTGAAGTCTACAAGCTACCGCCGGCGGATGCGTTGGCCAAAGTCGCCGAGCAACTGGACTCGTACGAAACCCGTTTGGGCTTTTTTCGCGCCAATCCCGTGTTGTTTGAAGCGTTCCAGCAGCCTGGGCGCAGTCTGGAACAGAGTTTCGAGACGTTCAACAACAACGCCATCAGTCTAGTGATGCCGGACCCCAAGACGGCCGACGGTCATTCCATTCGCCTTGAACTGCAGTACCCCAATTCAATTGATGGGGTGGCGATTCTGAACGGATTCGTGGCTTATGCCCTTGCGCGGCAACAGGAGCAGGTAGGGGCGGACTTCAGGGGTATCGTCAATAATCGCCTCAGCGAAATCAAAGGCAAGATCGAGGCGGCGCGCGCCAGCTATGAAACCGATAAGGCGTCACAGATCGCCAGGTTGCTGGAGGCGGATAAAATCAAGCGCGCTCAATTACACGACGAACTCAGTGCCTTGCGCTTGCAGATGGAAACGCAGCGGACCAGCCGCCTGGCCGAGCTGGCCGAGGCCATCTCGATTGCCAAGGCAATGGGCATCAAGACTCCCACTACACCTTCTGCGATGGGCGCTGAAGCACTGCGCGGCTCCAGCCAAGTGATGCGCACTGAAGTGACCAATCAGAGAATCCCCATGTACTTCATGGGCACCGAGGCGCTGGAAGCCGAGCGAGCTGCCTTGGAGCGACGCACCAACAGTGACTTTACCAGCCCTCGCATTGCTGAAATCGGCAAGGAATTGCATATGCTTGAGGTCAACCGCAAGGTCGAAGTCCTCGGCAGTCGCGAGAATCAAGACACGTTCCTGTACCTGTATGACGTCGAGCGCCTCTGGGCCGAGGAAACTCGGCTGCGCAGCCTCAATACTGATATGAGCGCGTTGAAACTGGTAACGGTCGACCGGCAGGCGCAGGAACCGCTGGGACCGATTAAACCCAAAAAGCTATTGATCATCGTCTTGAGCCTGCTGGTAGGGCTGATGCTGGGCGTAGTGGTGGCGCTGATCCGATACTTCGTCCAAGTCCGCCGCCAAAATGGGCCGTTTTCGGTGTACGGGGAGCGCCAGCTGACACCCCGCTAGTCGTCGCTGCACCCATCGCGGGCTTGCCATTCGACAAGCCCGCCCATCCCATTCAGAAGACAGCTTTTCACAATTCCTAGTTAACTTTTAGTTACAACCTGTGGCTAAATAACTGCAAAGGGCCACGAGCCGGGTTGTCACTCAGCCGGTCGTGCCGATTGTGTGAATTGTGATTTCAGGTGCTGCTATTCAACCTCGGCCGTTGTGGGCACGCAGGAGCAGCCTGTTCTCTTCTGACTTGTGACGAAATCTCTTGAAACTCATCATTGTTGTTCTCTACGTTGCCTCGATTGCGTATGTACACCTGCGTGGCCGGGTGCGGCACAAGCTGGGCCGCCAGCTCAGTGATCATTCGACCTTCCTGGCACCGATCAACTGCTTTCTTTATCTCTTCTCCAAACTACCCAGCCGACCGTACCTCTCGCCCAGCGATTTCCCTGACCTGAGCCCGCTCCAGGAACACTGGGAAGAAATCCGCCTGGAAGGGCAGAACCTGATGCGTGCCGGGGAAATCAAGCGTTCAGATCAATATAACGATGTGGGTTTCAATTCGTTCTTCAAATCGGGCTGGAAGCGCTTCTACCTGAAATGGTATGGCGACAGCCATCCTTCAGCGATGAAACTGTGCCCGCGCACCACTGAGCTGGTGCAAAGCATCGGTTCGATCAAGGCCGCGATGTTCGCCGAGCTGCCGCCAGGCTCCAAACTGGTGCGCCACCGTGACCCGTATGCCGGTTCGTACCGCTATCACCTGGGCCTGGATACTCCGAACGATCCCGGCTGCTACATCAATGTGGATGGCGAAAACTACTACTGGCGTGACGGTGAGCCGGTGATGTTTGACGAGACCTACATCCACTACGCCGAAAACACCACGCAGCAGAACCGCATCATCCTGTTCTGCGACATTGAGCGCCCGATGAAGTACCGTTGGGCCGCGGCTTTCAACCGCTGGTTCAGCCGCAACGTGATGGCGGCCGCAGGCTCGCCCAACGATGCCGGGGACAAGACCGGTGGACTCAACCGCGCCTTTACGCGCCTGTACAAGATCCGCCTGCGCGGCAAGGAGCTGAAAAAACGCAATCGTACGCGCTACTACCTGGAAAAGTGGGCGATCTTTGCTGGGTTGGCGGCGATTTTCCTGCTGATCTAAGGCCCACCTCACGGGCGCTGTTCACTTCGGTGGATGGGCGCCCAGTTTGTCCCACATCTTCTTGCTGATCTTCTGTCGATTGGCATACCCGACCCACGGATCCGCTTTCAACGCGTTCAAGCGCCTAAGCAAATTGGCAACTGTCCATTGTTGTGCACTGCGCAGGTCCTGCAACTCCTCACGACTGACCGGGACCGACACGGGTAGCCCCGGCCGCGCGCGCACAGAGTATGCCGCTACCGTACTGGCACCGCGTGCATTGCGCAGGTAATCGATAAAGATCTTGCCAACCCGATTCTTGGGCCCCGATGTCGCGGTAAAACGTTCGGGCAACTGCTCGGTCATGAACTGGGCGATGGCCTTGGCGAATGCTTTGACGGTATCCCAATCGTCTCGGCGCGCAAGCGGCACGACCAGGTGCAGGCCCTTGCCGCCGCTGGTCTTGACGAAGGCTTGCAACCCCAACTCATCCAGCACCGACAGGGTCAGTTGCGCGGCCTCCAGCATGGTTTTCCAGGGCAATGCCGGGTCCGGGTCGAGATCAAGCACAAACTGGTCCGGGGTTTCGATCTTGTCCGAGGTGGCACCCCAGGTGTGAAACTCTACGCTGCCCATTTGCACCGCGCCGATCAACGCGCCGACGTTGTCGATTTCCATCAGCCGCGCGTGGCCCGGATCGAGTGCCTGATCCAGGTGCTTGATGTTGGGGATCGTCAGGCGCTCCGAGTGTTTCTGGAAGAACTGCTCGCCCTCGATACCCTCGGGTGCTCTCAGCAAGGACACCGGCCGATGCCGCAGGAAGGGCAGAATCCACTGGCTGATGCTCTCGTAGAACTGCGCCAGTTGCTGTTTTTGCGTACCGCTTTGTTTGTCGATCACGCGGTCTGGGTGAGTGATATTCACCTCACTGCGGGTCTTCTTGGCAGGCTTCATGGATTTGGCCGTTCGCGGTTGTTCATGAACAATCTGCGCCGCGGGCTTGTCAGTGCGCAGCCCGACGAATGCGGCTTGGCGGACCACGCCCTCGCGTGTCCACTCGGCAAACTGCACCTCACCGACCAACGTCGGCTGCACCCAATGCACACCCCGCGCTTGGGCACTGGACAGTGGTTTCTCCAGGGGCGATGTCTTGCGCTCCAGCGGCACGAGTTGCGCGTAGATGGCTTTCAGTGACGCTTGATCGAAACCCGTGCCCACACGCCCGGCGTATACCAGGCCGGATTCGTCATTGACCGCCAGCAATAACGCGCCGAACCCCGTGCGTGAACCCTGTGGCCGGGTATAGCCGACGATCACAAATTCCTGGCGCAGTCGGCATTTGAGTTTGATCCAGTCGGCATTGCGGCTGGAGGCATACGGACTGCCCAGGCGCTTACCGATCACGCCTTCGAGGGCCAAGTCGCAGGCGCTTTCGAAGATGTCACGGTGGTGCGCAGTGAATGCCTCGGAAAAACGTAGCAATTTGCTGCGGCTACCGGCCAGCGCGACCTTCAGAGCGGCACGGCGATCCTCGACCGGCGTCTGGCGTTGGTCTTGGCCGTTGAGAAAGGGGGCATCGAACACGTAGTAGACGATGTCGAGGCTACGGCCAATATCGAAGGCATTTTGCAGCGCCTGGAAGTCCGGCAGGCCATCGCCATTGAGGCTGACCACCTCGCCATCCAGCCAGCTGTCCTTGAGCTTCAGAGCCTGCAACGCCTTGACCTGGCGCGGCAGGCGGTCGGTCCAGTCGTGCCCGTTGCGGGTGAACAGGCGCACTTCGCCATCGCGTATGCGTGTGAGCATGCGGTAGCCGTCGAACTTGATTTCGTATTGCCAATTACCTTCCGGTGCGCGGTCCAGCAGGGTGGCCAACTGCGGGGTGAATTGCTCAGGGAGCTTGGTTTTCCTGGCTTTGGCTGGAGCCTTGGGTTGTCCCACTGAAGCATCGCTGAGCACGCTGTTCGGCTGGGCCTGGACGATATCGTAGTCGTCGGCCGCGCGCGCCTGCGGGTCCTTTTCCTTGATCAGCAACCACTGTTCCTTGTCGCCGCTGCCCTTCAAACGGGTGCGCACCAGTGCCCAGTCGCCGGACAGTTTCTCGCCAATCAGGGTGAATTTGAGCTTGCCGGCCGCGTAGGCTTTGCGGGGCTCGTCATGGGGCTGCCAGATGCCACGGTCCCACACGATGACATCACCGGCGCCGTACTGACCGGCGGGAATGCTACCTTCAAAGCCGCCGTAGCTCAGCGGATGATCTTCTACATGCACGGCCAGGCGCTTCTGGCTGGGATCCAGGCTCGGGCCTTTGGGCACGGCCCAACTGAGCAGCACGCCGTCGAGTTCCAGACGAAAGTCATAGTGCAGGTTGCGTGCGTCGTGCTTCTGGATCACGAAGGACAGCGCCGACACTTTGCGTTTAGCGCCAGGCGCACTGCCGGCCGGTTCGGCGGTTATCCCGAAATCGCGTTTGCGGTTGTATTCGCTGAGGGGCTTGGACATGACTCAAGAGGCCTTGGTGGATTTTTTCGTGGCTGGCTTCTTCGCGGGTTTGCCGGCCAGGCTGCGTTTGAGCAGTTCCGTCAGGTCGATCACATCGGCGGACTTGCGCTCTTCGCTGTCCTTGGTCTCCACATCCTCGATCTTGCCGGCCTTGGCTTTTTTGGCCACCAGCGCCATGATTTTTTCCTGGAAACTGTCGCGGTAGTCATCGGGCTGCCAGTCGGCGCTCATGTCGTCGACCAGGCGCTTGGCCATGTCCAGTTCGCCCTTGGCCAGGCTCGGTTTGGTCACGTCACTGCCCAGCTCCAGTTCGTCCAGGCTGCGCACTTCGGCCGGCCAGCGCAGCATCACCAGCACCAGCGCCGAGTCCAGGGGCATCAACGCCGCCAGGTGCTGCTTGGTGTGCAGCACCACATTGGCCAAAGCGACCTTGCGGGTTTTCCTGAGGGTTTCCCTTAGCAAGGCATAGACCTTGCCGCCACGCTTGTCCGGCGCGAGGAAGTAGGGGGTGTCGATGTTCTGCAACGGGATCTGGTCGCTGGCGACAAACGCGATGATCTCGATGGTCTGGGTCGACTTGGGGTGGGCCGAGCGGATTTCTTCTTCGCTGAGCACCACGTAGCGGCCTTTCTCGAACGCAACGCCTTTGACGATGTTGTCCTTGGTCACTTCTTTACCGGTGGTCTTGTTGATGCGCTTGTAACCGACCGGGTCCATGCTGCGCTTGTCCAGCCAGTCAAAGTCGACTCCTTGGGAGGAGGTGGCGGAGACCAGTGAGACCGGGATATGCACCAGGCCAAAGCTGATGGCGCCTTTCCAGATTGCCCGTGGCATAGGTGCGATTCCTTTTGAAGAGGCTGTGTTCTGGAGACTCGGAGGCGGTGGGAAAAGTTTCCCCGAGCAGATGCGCGGACAGATCGTGTTACACCTGATGAGAAACTATTTAGTGTCGAAAGCCGAACCCAAGGCGTAGCGTGTTATCGAAAGCACGTACTCCTCGCCCCAGAGAGGCTTTGTCATGAACAGTTGTATGCGTCACGTAGCAATGCTGGTGTTGGGCCTGGCCCTTATTCCCGCGGCCCAGGCGCAAAACTTGCCCGGCAGCAACAATGGCAACAACGGCCCGATCCACCGGGCCAATCCCAACAGCATGCAGGGCACCCAGCCGAATGCGCCGGCCGTTCGCGGTATCCAGACCGGGCCGACTACGCGCACGCCGACCCTGGAAAACGGCGGCATCGGCAACAGCTACCCCAAACGCAATGCCGCCCCCAGCCGCCCGGCCACCGAAACCAAAGCCCCCACTTATGATGCCAACGGCAATCGCCGGTAAGGATCCCGCCTTATGTTTCTACGCAAACGCCTGCTAGCCGCCCTGTGCGCCACCTCGTTGCTGCCGTTGACCGCCGCTTACGCCGCCGACGCCCAGCAGTTCCCCAGCGAACAGGGCAGCATCACCGCGACGCCGATCGCAAAAGGCCTGGACCACCCATGGGCGGTGGCCTTTTTGCCGGACAAACAAGGCTTCCTGGTGACGGAGCGCCCTGGTCACCTGCGCTTTGTCAGTCCCGAGGGCAAGCTGTCCGCGCCACTCAAGGGCGTGCCGCAAGTCTGGGCCAAAGGGCAGGGCGGTCTGCTGGATGTGGTGTTGTCGCCGGACTTCAAAGAGGACCGCACGGTCTACCTGTCCTATGCAGAAGGTGGCGGCGAGGGCGGTACCGCTGGCACAGCCGTGGGCCGTGGGCGGCTGGCGGCAGATCTGAGTGGCTTGACCGACTTCAAGGTGATCCTGCGCCAGGAGCCCAAGTTGTCGACCGGCAACCATTTCGGCTCGCGCCTGGCGTTCGACCGCGATGGCTACCTGTTCGTGACTCTGGGCGAAAACAACGATCGCCCGACGGCCCAAGACCTGGACAAGTTGCAGGGCAAGGTCGTGCGCATCTACCCGGACGGCCGTGTGCCGGATGACAACCCCTTTGTCGGCCAGCAAGGCGTGCGCCCGGAGATCTGGTCCTACGGCCAGCGCAACCCCCAGGGGCTGGCGCTCAACCCGTGGAGCGGTACGATCTGGGAAAACGAACACGGGCCGCGCGGAGGTGATGAGATCAACATCATCGAGCGCGGCAAGAATTACGGTTGGCCGTTGGCCACCCACGGCATCAATTACTCCCTGACACCGATTCCCGAAGCCAAGGGTAAAACGGTGGAAGGCACAGTGCCGCCCCATCATGTGTGGGAAAAGTCGCCGGGTATCAGTGGCATGGCGTTTTACGATGCGGATCGCTTCAAGCCCTGGCAGCACAACGTGTTTATCGGTGCGCTGGTCAGCCAGGAGTTGATCCGGTTGCAGTTTGATGGCGACAAGGTGATCCACGAGGAACGTTTGCTCGGCGGCCTGAAGGCGCGGATCCGCGATGTACGGCAGGGCCCGGACGGGTTCTTGTATGTGCTGACGGATGAAGATGATGGCGTGTTGTATCGGGTTGGGCTGAATCAGGATTAAGCAGTGGGGCCGGCAAACCGGCCCCACCTGTTTTACAGCCCCAAATCGGACAACCCCGGATGATCATCCGGGCGTCGGCCCAGCGGCCAGTGGAACTTGCGCTCGCTTTCCTTGATCGGTAGATCGTTGATGCAGGCAAAACGATTGGCCATCAGGCCGTTCTCGTCGAATTCCCAGTTTTCGTTGCCGTAGGAGCGGAACCAGTTGCCCGAATCGTCGTGCCACTCATAGGCATAACGCACCGCGATGCGGTTATCGGTGAATGCCCACAACTCCTTGATCAGGCGGTAGTCCAGTTCCTTGGCCCATTTGCGCGTGAGGAAACCTTTGGCTTCTTCGCGGTTATGCGCAAATTCGGCACGGTTACGCCACTGTGTGTCCAGCGTGTAGGCCAGGGACACCCGCTGCGGATCACGGGAGTTCCAGCCGTCTTCGGCCAGGCGGACTTTCTCGATGGCCGACGCGCGGGTGAACGGCGGCAGGGGCGGACGTGTTTCTACAGTCGATGACATTGGCAATTCCTCAATGAATAAGGATTGATCGGAAGTTGCGACTACTGGCAGGTTCAAAGTCCCAATAACGTTCGCGCCATGCATTGCGCATTATCGGCAGCCGTTGAATCGCCCATCACCAGGGCAACGGTAATGGCGCCATCGATCAGGATCAGCAGTTGCGCGGCCTGCCGTTCGGGGTCGGGGGTGCCATGTGCTTGACACAGTTCAAGTGCGTACTCGAACAGTTTCTGTTTATGCGCCTTGGCCAACAGGCGCACCGGGTCTTGCGGGTCACCGGTTTCACCACTGGTGTTGATGAACGCGCAGCCCCGGAAGTCAGCCGTGCCGAACCAATCCTTCAGCGCGCTGAACAGCGCCAGCAGGCGTTCTCCCGTGCCATCGCGGCGTTCCACTTCAGTGCGCAGCCACTGCATCCAGCGCTCATCGCGACGCTGCAGGGCGGCCATCACCAACTCGTCTTTATTGGCAAAGTAGCGGTAGATACTTTTTCTCGAGACACCGGCGGTTTTCACCAGGAAGTCCATGCCGGTGGCGGCGATGCCATGGCGATAGATCAACTTTTCAGTGACGTCGAGGATAATGTCGCGGGTTTCATTACTGGTCATGTTGTTCATGTTGCGAACAGTAGAACGATCGTTCTTCTTGGTCAATTAAAATTTTTCCATGCGCCGCAGCGAGACCTGAGCACCCCCATGGTGTAAGCTCGGGGCCTCTTCGGATTCGACCCATTGCGAGCCTTATGCCGTCGTTCTTCAAACGCTCCCTGTTGCCCAAACTGCGCGGTTTCCCCCTCACTCCCGATGCCCTTGAGGTGCTGTCTGGCGCCGACGCCTATCGTCGCTGCCTGCTGGAGAAAATTGCCCAGGCCACCCGGCGCATCTATATCGTCGCGCTGTACTTGCAGCAGGACGAAGCGGGGCAGGAAATCTACGACGCCCTGCACGCCGCCAAGGCTGCACGCCCGGAGTTGGACATCGTGGTGGTGGTCGACTGGTTGCGCGCCCAGCGTGGTTTGATCGGCGCCGGCAAACAACCGGGCAACAGTGCCTGGTACCAGGCCATGACTCAAAGCCACAGCAGCGAAGTGCCGGTGTACGGCGTGCCGGTGCAAACCCGCGAGTTGTTCGGCGTGCTGCACCTCAAGGGCTTTGTGATCGACGACACGGTGCTGTACAGCGGCGCCAGCCTGAACAACGTGTACCTGCACAAGTTCGACAAGTACCGCTTCGACCGCTACCACTTGATCCACAATCCAGCGCTCGCCGATTCCATGCAGCACCTGGTGGAGCACGGCCTGGTGGCGTCCAAGGCGGTCAATCGCCTGGACCTGCCCAACCCGCCCACTACCCGCAGCCTGCGCAACGATATCGGCGATCTGCGCAGCCGCCTGAAGCACGCGGCTTACGACACCACGGCCGGGCAACTGCCCAATGGTCACCTGTCAGTCAGCCCTTTGCTCGGGGTCGGCAAGAACAACCCCCTGAACCGGGTGATTCTCGAACTGATCGCCAGCGCCCAGCATCAGCTCACCATCTGCACCCCGTACTTCAACCTGCCGCTGCCGGTGACCCGTGAAATCAACCGCGCCCTGGCGCGTGGGGTGAAGATCGATATCGTGGTCGGCGACAAGACTGCCAACGACTTCTACATCCCGCCCAGCGAGCCGTTCAAGGTCATTGCGGCGCTGCCTTACCTCTACGAAATCAGCCTGCGCCGCTTTGCCAAGCGCCATCAGCCGATGATCGACAGCGGCCAGTTGAACCTGCACCTGTGGCGTGACGGCGATAACACCTACCACCTCAAGGGCATGTGGGTAGACCAGCGCTACACCTTGCTCACCGGCAACAACCTCAACCCGCGCGCGTTCCGCCTTGACCTGGAAAACGCCTTGTTGATCGATGATCCCAAAAGTGAATGGCTGGCGCCGCGACGCACCGAACTGGCGCAGATTTTCCAGCACACCACGCGGATCGAGCGTTATCAGGACCTGCAAACGCTGCCGGATTACCCGGAGGCAGTCGGCAAGTTCCTGCGCCGTGTCAGCCGTGTGCGGATCGAACGCTTGCTGTACCGCATCCTGTAAACCTGCGGCCAAAAAAAGACCCAGTGCCTTCAACAGGCGCTGGGTCTTTTTTTTGCGTGTCGCTTAGTTCAAGCCCAGCTTGCCGCGCAAGGTGGACAGGTCTTCCGCCAGGGTGTTGACCGGGCCCACCAGGGCCTTGCGATCGTTTTCCTTGACCTTGTCGTAGGTCTCGAAACCACCGTCCTTGGTCTTGTACTTGGCCAGGATCTTGTCCACGGTGGCGAAGTTCTTGTCGACCTTGGCCAGGAACGCTTTGTCTTGTTTCTCGATCTGGCCACGGAACAGGTCGACGATCTTCTTCGCACCGTCGATGTTGCCCTGGAAGTCATACAGGTCGGTGTGGCTGTAGCGGTCTTCTTCGCCGGAGATCTTGGTGGCGGCGACTTCTTCGAGCAGGGCTGCAGCGCCGCCCACGACTTTTTCCGGCGGGAAGGTCAGGCCGTCGACGCGGGTCTTGAGGTCATTGACGTCGGTGTTGAGCTTAGCCGTCAGCGCTTCCAGGCCCTTGGTGGTGTTCTGCGAGAACAGCGCGTATTCGATACGGTGGAAGCCGGTGAAGTCTTCGGCGGTGACGCCTTTTTCGTGGTCGTCGACGCGCGAATCGATGGACGCATCGAGGTCGCTGAACAGCTCGGCGATCGGCTCGATGGACTCATAATGCACACGGGTCGGCGCGTAGAGTTTCTTGGCGGTGGCCAGGTCGCCCTTATTGATGGCGTCGGTGAAGGCTTGGGTCTGAGTGACCAGCTCGCCGATTTCTTCGGTGACGTAGATCTTGTAGTCCGACACCGGCCCTACCAGGTCCAGCGGTGCGGTAGCGGCGAAGGCTGCCAGCGGCGAAAGGGTCAGCAACAACGACAACGCGATAGACGACTTTTTCATGGGACGATTTCCGCTCTGGGTTTGTTTTAGGTATGGGCAGTGGTGTGAGGGTGCGTTGCAGCCAGCAGCGTGCGGCCGATGAAATCCTTGGGCCCGGTGACGCCCGGCAAGGTGAAGAAGTACCCGCCGCCAACTGGCTTGAGGTATTCCTCCAGGGGCTCGCCGTTGAGCCGGGTTTGCACGCTGATAAAGCCTTTCTCCAGGTCAGCCTGGTAGCAGATGAACAACAGCCCCATGTCCAGCTGACCGTTTTTGTTGACGCCGTTGGAGTAGTTGAACGGCCGGCGCAGGATCAGGTTGGCCTGAGTCTGCGGGGTGCGCGGGTTGGCCAGGCGGATGTGGGCATCGAGCTTGGTCACTTTGCCTTCCGGGTCCTTGCTGTAATCGGGCACCTGGGTTTCTTTGTCGCCGTCCATGGGCGCACCGGTCGGCTTGACGCGGCCGATGATGCTTTCTTGTTCTTGCAGTGGGGTACGGTCCCAACGCTCGACGAAGTTGCGGATGATGCGCACCGCCTGATAACTGCCGTTGGCCGCCCAGGCCGGTTCGTCGCTGCCCGGTTGCACCCACACAATCTGGTCCATGGCCTTGGCGTCGTTGGAGTTCGGGTTGGCCGAACCGTCACGGAACCCCAGGAAATTGCGCGCGCTCTGCGCAGGCTCGCCGGGTTTGCTCGGCGCCTGAGGCGGCACGCTGCCTTCCTGCTTCCAGCGCACCAGCAACAAGTCGGGCAGGTTCTTCACGATGTCGCGCAGGGCGTGGATATTGGTGTCCGGGGTGTTGGAGCTGAATTGCAGACTCAGGTCGCCGTGGCACTGCGCCGGTTCCAGCGCATCGTTGGGAAACCCGATCATGCGACTCAAGCGTTTGGGCTTGACGGCACTGAGGCCGAAGCGCTCATCGAACAGGGATTCGCCGACCGATACGGTGATGGTCAGGTTGTCCGGCGCGACCACCGGGCCGAGGATGCCGGAGTCGGTCGGCGGCAGTTTCGGGTCGACTTGCGGCACAGTGCCGCCGGTCATCAGGAAAGCGATGCGTTCGTTCAGGGTGCGGAACAGGCGCTCCAGGTCTTCGCGGTCGCTCGCCAGCACATCGAACGCCACGAGCATGCCGCAGGCTGGGCGCGGCGTGACGATGCCGCTCTGGTGCTTGCCGAAGAAATCGTGGTGATCCTGGGTCTTTTCGCTGCGCGGTGCGGTTGTGACTTGCTCGGCGGCCATGGCCGGGCAGGTCAGGGTGCTGCCGGCGATGGCGGCGCCGGTGGCAGCCATGCCCAGCAGGACACGGCGGCGAGTAAGGTCAAATTGTTCTGAATCACTCATGTGTGCGGTCGTCTTCACTGCAGGCCGGAGAGGCCAAGGGCGGGGTCGATTCCATCGAGTGCAGCGGCCAGAGCCTTGGCCTTGTCGGCGATCTGCTTGCGCTGATCGGCGGTTACGCTGTCGTAAGTGGCGTAACCCTTGTCGACCTTGAAGACCTGGAGTTCGGCATCAAAGGCGGCGAGGGCGCTGTCGACCTTGGGCAGCAGGTCGGCGGCAGACTTGGTCAGCAGTGGGCGCATCAGGTCGACAACCTTGTGGGCAGCTTGCAGGTTGGCGGCGAAACCATTCAGGTCGACGTGGCTGTAGCGCTCCTCTTCACCGCTGATGGCACGTACATCGGCCAAGCTGTTGAGGTTGCGCACCACAATGCTCACCAGTTGCTCCGGCGGCAGCGACTGGGCGAGCAGTTGTTGCTTGAGCGTGGTGACGTCAGTCAGCAGGCGCTGGGCAACCGGCGCCAAGCCATCGAGACTGCGTTGTTGGAACAGGCTGTATTCCAGGCGGTGGAAGCCGCTGAAGGCTGGGTCCTGCTCGCGTTTTTCAAAGTAGTCGGCGCGGGCGTTGATCGCGTTGTCCAACTCGGCCAGGCGTTGCGACGCGGGGGCCAGTCGTTGGTAAGCCTCGCGCGCCGGAACGTAGAGCGCTTGAGCCTGGGCCAGGTCGCCGGCGTCGACGGCCTGTTGCAAGGCGGTGACGGCCTTGACCAAGGCGCTGCCTTGGCTGCTCAGGTACACGCGGAATTCCGACAACGGCCCGATAAACGCCACCATCGATGGCTTGGCCTTGGCTTGTGCGTCGGATTCGGCGGTCGGCGTTACGTGCAAGGTGCCGCGCGGGTTGCTCAGCAGGCCGCAGGTGATCGCGTAGTCGCCGGGCAGCAGGTTGGCGTTGATCACCTGGCTCAGGCCGGGGGCGATGTTTTCACGTTCTTCAACCACCAGCACGCCGTCGAGGATTTCCCATTCCACCGCGCGGTCGGAGCGGTTGATGATGCGAAAGCTGGCGCGGCCGGCGGGCACCGTCAGTTCATTCGGTTCGCAGGCGTGGCCATGGATGGTCACGGCGATTTCATTGTGGTTGGTCTGGCGCTTGCTGGCCGCCAGTTGCGAGGCGTAATAGAACAGGCCTCCGGCGGCGATCATCACGACCACCGAACCCGCCACTGCCCAGCGCAGGGCGCGGGGTGGCGAGGAGGGTTGAGGAGTAGGCTTGGACAAGAGGCGGTCCTTACTGGCTGGAAACGGAAGAGGGCGAGGCGGCAGGCTTGGACGGTGCGGCGGGCAGGAAGAACATCACCAGCGCCACCACCAGGTAAATCACGTAGGCGCCGAGGGTGCTGATGGTCGGCGCTTCCTGATAGCCGAACATGCCGGCCAGTACCGAACCCAACGGGCTGTCCACGGGCAGTGCGGCGCTGAAGTCGAAGAGCACGGTTTGCAGGTGATTCCATACCCCCGCTTCGTGCAGGGCTTGCACTGAATTGGCGAGGATGCCGGCGGCCACCACGAGGATAAACAGGCCGGTCCAGCGGAAAAACGCGCCCAGGTTCAGGCGCATGCTGCCGGTATAGATCAGGAAACCGACGATGATCGCCAGGATCAGGCCGAGCAGGGCGCCAATCGGCGCGCCTGGGCCTTCGCTTTGTTGGAACACGGCCAGCAGGAAGAACACGGTTTCCAGGCCCTCACGGGCCACGGCGAAAAACACCATGAGAATCAGCGCGGTGACCTGATGCTTGGAACCAGCCAACGCGTGATCGAGGGATTCGTGCAGGGAATGCTTGATGGAGCGCGCCACCTTGCGCATCCAGAACACCATGGAACTGAGGATACCCACGGCGACCAGGCCGACGATGCCTTCGAACAGTTCCTGCTGCTTTTGCGGGAATTCGGCGCTGACCAGTTCCAGGCCACCGCCGACCAACAGGGCCAGTGCGGCGGCGAGAAATACACCGATCCACACGGCGGGCATCCACTGGCCACGGCCGGTCTGTTGCAGGTAGCTGGCGATGATGCCAACGATCAATGCGGCTTCAATGCCTTCGCGCAGCATGATGAGGAAAGGAACGAGCATTCGGCACCGCGTCACAACTAGATAGGGTGCTAAGTTGTAACATAATGATACTCATTGCTAAACAACAATTCTTGACGTTTGCTGAACAGTGGCTGAACGGTGGTGGCAATGCGCGTCCACCCTTATGATGCGTGCCATTCTTTGCGCAGCTCTGGATACGCGGTCCACCATGTCGGAAAAAGACACCATCTCCATTCATCTTGTGCGTGAAGCCTTGCTGCAAAGCTGCGACGGCGATGTGGCCCGTACCGACGTGCTGCATAAAGCCGGCATTGACCCGCAGTGGCTGGCCGAGCCTGCCGCACGGGTTTCGGCCACCACCTACGCACGACTGTGGCGCCTGCTGGCACGGCGCACCGACGATGAGTTCTTCGGGATGGACCCGCGCAAGCTCAGGTCCGGCAGCCTGGCGTTTCTCTGCCGTGCTGCAATGGCGCAGCCGACCCTCGTCACCGCCCTGGAAACTGGGCTCGGGTTCCTGTCACTGATGCTGGAGCGATTGCCCGCTGAGTTGGTGCGTCAGCAAAGCCTGGCGGAGATCGTGCTGGTTGAGCCCGAGGCGGAACCCAAACGAGCCTTCACCTACTTCACTTACTGGATGATCGTCCACGGTGTTGCGTGCTGGCTGGCAGGACGCCGTATTCCAATCCTGGCGATTGAACTGCGCTGCGCAAAGCCGCACTTCTGCGACGACTATCAGGTGATGTTCTCCGACAACCTGCGTTTCGACCGACCCCGCACACGCATGATCTTCTCCGCCGACTGCCTGGACCTGCCGATCAAGCGTACCCCGGAAGAACTCAAGCGTTTCCTGGCCCACGCACCGGCCAATATCCTGGTCAAGTACCGCGACCCCGACAGCCTCGCCACCCGCATCAAGCATGACCTGCGCCAATTGCCCCCCGATACCTGGCCGGAAACCGAAGGGCTCGCTGTCAGCTTGTGCATTTCGGCGTCAACCTTGCGCCGTCGTCTGGCTGAGGAAGGGCAGACCTATCAGGGGCTCAAGGACAGTGTGCGTAAGGAATTGGCGATTGTGTGGTTGGCGGAGCCACAGATCAGCTTTGCCGAGATTGCAGGGCGTTTGGGGTTTGCTGATACGAGTTCGTTTTATAAGGCGTTTCGTAAGTGGGCGGGGTCGAATCCGGGGCATTATCGGAGTTTGATTCTGGGTGAAGCGGGTTAATCAAGGACCAAAAAAAACCCCGTGACCGAATGGACCACGGGGCAAAAAATTGGCTGGATGCGACCAACCAAAGGAGCTCTTTACATCACTTGGCGCTGGCGACCACCGTATCCGGCTTCCAACCACCACCCAGGGCCTTGTAGATCGCAACAATGCCGCGATACAGGTCCACTTCGGCCTGGGCCTGGGAGTCTTCGGCGGCCAAGCGCTCACGTTGCGCGTCGAGCAATACCAGGAAGTCCACGGTGCCTTCGCGGTAGCGGATCGCTGCCAGGTCGGCGGCGGCGCGGCTGGATTCGCTTTGGCGGATCAGCGAAACCAAACGTTGCTGACGCTTGCCGTAGTCGCTGAAGGCGTTCTCGGACTCTTCCAGGGCTAACAATACTTGTTGCTCGTAGGTCGCCAGGGCGCCATCTGCCTCGGCATCGGCGCCGCGCAAACGGGCGCGCACGCTGCCCAGGTCGAAGGCTGCCCAGGTGATGCTTGGGCCCAGGGCCCAGGCATTCGCGGCGGACGAGCCGATCTGCGAGCCACGCCCGGCGGTAAAGCCAAGGAAGCCGCTTAGGCTGACCCGTGGGAACAGGTCGGCCTTGGCCACGCCGATACGCGCGGTGGCGGCAGCCAGTTTGCGTTCGGCGCTGAGGATGTCCGGGCGACGTTGCAGCAGTTGCCCTGGATCGCCAATTGGCAACGCCTTGGCAATCGCCGGCAGGTCTTTCGGGCCCAGGTCGACGGTCAGCTTGTCTGGACGCTGGCCGAGGAGGGTGGCGATGCGGTTACGCTCGCGCACTTGCTCGGCCTGCAGTTGCGGCACGCTGGCTTCGACGGCCGCGAGGCGTGCGTCAGCACGCTCCACGTCAAGTTGGTCGCCGACACCGGCATCCCGCAGGCTGACGGTGATGGTGCGCGATTCCTGCTGGTTTTTCAGGTTGTCCAGGGCAATGCGTTCACGCAGTTGCGCACCCCGCAGTTGACCGTAGGCATCCACCAATTCGGCAATCATGGTGACTTGCAGTTGGTACAAGTCAGCCTCGGCAGCCTGCTGGTCGGCGTCGGTGGCTTCCAGGTTGCGCTGGATGCGACCAAACAGGTCCAGTTCCCAAGCCATGTCCAGACCGAGGTCGTAACGCTCGGTCTTGACGCGACTGGTGGTCTGGCCTGGAATCTGGCCTTTGCCCTGGTCGCTGCTGACCCGGCTGGTGATGGTCGGCATGGCGTCGTTGCTGGCGTCATCGCGAATCGCGCGGGCCGCCCGCAGACGGGCAAAAGCGACGCGCAAATCACGGTTGCCTTGCAGCGATTGGGTCACCAACTGGTTGAGGGTCGGGTCTTCGAACTGCTGCCACCAGATGCCTTCGAACTTGGCGTGGTCATACGTTTTGGCATCGGCAGCGGCCGTGATATTGGCCGCCTCCGGGGTCTGGGCTTTGTAGTCCGGGCCCACGGCACAGGCGCTCAGCGCCAGTACCAGCAAGCTCGGCAAAAATACTTTCACACTCATTGCTGTGTCTCCAGCTTCAAGGCCTTGGCCGCTTTGCGTGCCTCTTGGCGCTCCACATAGCGACGGATCAGTACGTAGAACACTGGCGTCAGCAACAGACCGAAGAAGGTCACACCGATCATCCCGGAGAACACCGCCACACCCATGGCATGACGCATCTCGGCACCGGCACCGCTAGACAGCACCAGTGGCACCACACCCATGATGAAGGCGAAGGAGGTCATCAGGATCGGCCGCAGACGCAGGCGGCAGGCTTCCAGTACCGCAGCGAGCGGGTCGAGGCCTTCTGCCTGTTTGTCCTTGGCGAACTCGACGATCAGAATCGCGTTCTTACACGCCAGGCCCACCAGTACGATCAAGCCGATCTGGGTGAAGATGTTGTTGTCGCCGCCCGAGATGATCACCCCGGTAATTGCCGACAGCAGGGTCATCGGTACGATCAGGATCACCGCCAATGGCAGGCTCCAGCTTTCGTATTGGGCGGCCAGCACCAGGAACGCCAGCAGTACGCAGAGCGGGAACACAAACAGGGCGGTATTACCCGAGAGGATTTGCTGATAGGTCAGGTCAGTCCACTCGTAGGTCATGCCGTTGGGCAGTTCTTCTTTCAGCAGTTTCTCGATCGCCGCTTCTGCCTGGCCCGAGCTGTAGCCCGGTGCAGCGTTGCCGTTGATTTCAGCGGTGATGAAGCCGTTGTAGTGCATCACGCGGTCCGGCCCCGAGGTATCGCTGACCTTGATGAAGGTCGCCAGCGGGATCATCTCGCCTTTGTTGTTGCGCACTTTCAGCTGGCCGATCTGGTCTTCATCCAAGCGGAACTGTTGCTCAGCCTGTACGTTGACCTGGTAAGTCCGGCCGAAGCGGTTGAAGTCGTTGGCATACAGCGAGCCCAGGTAGATCTGCAGGGTGTCGAAGATGTCGCTGATCGCCACGCCGTGGGTCTTGGCCTTTTCACGGTCGATGGCGGCATCGACCTGGGGCACGTTGACCGTGTAGCTGGTGAACAGGCCGAACAGTTCCGGCGTGGTGCGGCTCTTGGTGATGATGTTCTGCACTTCTTTGTACAGCTCGTCGTAACCCAGGTTGCCACGGTCTTCGATCTGCAGGCGGAAACCACCAATCGTACCCAGGCCCTGTACCGGCGGCGGGGGGAAGATCGCCATGTAGGCTTCCTGGATCTCGCTGTATTTACCATTCAACGCGCCGGCAATCGCACCGGCCGACATGCTCGAGTCTTTACGCTCGTCGAACGGTTTCAAGGTCACGAACACAATGCCGCTGTTCGGGCTGTTGGTGAAACCGTTGATCGACAGGCCAGGGAAGGCTACGGCGCTTTCCACGCCCGGTTGTTTCAGCGCGATGTCGGACATGCGCTTGATCACGTCTTCGGTGCGGTCCAGGCTTGCGGCGTCCGGCAATTGGGCGAAGGCCACCAGGTATTGCTTGTCCTGGGCCGGTACGAAACCGGTCGGCGTGTGGGCAAAACCGAACCAGGTCAGCACCATCAAGCCGGCATACAGGAACAACGCGATACCACTGCCGCGAATGACCCGACGCACGGTGCCGACGTAGCCGTGGCTGGCTTTGTCAAAGAAACGGTTGAACGGTTTGAACAACCAGCCACCGAAGAGCTTGTCGAGAACCTTGGAGAAACGATCCTTCGGCGCGTCATGGCTGCGCAGCAACACGGCGGCCAGGGCAGGGGACAAGGTCAGTGAGTTGAACGCCGAGATCACCGTCGAGATCGCAATAGTCAGAGCGAACTGTTTATAGAACTGTCCGGTCAAGCCGCTGATGAATGCAGCCGGGATGAACACCGCACACAGCACCAACGCGGTCGCGATGATCGGGCCGGTCACTTCGCTCATGGCTTTTTCAGTGGCCGGGAACGGTTCCAGGCCCAGCTCGATGTTCCGCTCGACGTTCTCCACCACCACGATGGCGTCGTCCACCACGATACCGATGGCCAGTACCAGGCCGAACAGCGATAGCGCGTTGAGCGAGAAGCCGAACAGGTGCATCACCGCAAACGTACCGATCAACGATACCGGCACCGCCACCAACGGAATGATCGAGGCGCGCCAGGTCTGCAGGAACAGGATCACCACCAACACCACCAGGATCAGCGCTTCGAACAGGGTATGCACCACTGCCTCGATGGAGCCGCGCACGAAGATGGTCGGGTCATAGACGATGCTGTAGTCCATGCCTTGCGGGAAGCTCTTTTTCAGCTCTTCCATCTTGCCGCGCACTTCGTTGGAGATCTCGATCGCGTTGGAGCCTGGGCGCTGGAAGATCGGGATCGCCACGGCCGGCTGATTGTTCAGCAACGAACGCAGGGCGTATTGGCTGGAGCCCAGCTCCACCCGTGCGATGTCTTTGAGGCGGGTGATTTCACCGTTATCGCCGGAGCGAATAATGATGTTCTCGAACTCTTCCTCGGTCACCAGGCGACCTTGGGTGTTCACCGACAACTGGAATGCGGTGGCGGTCGGTGCAGGTTGCGCACCCAGGGCACCGGCGGCCACTTGACGGTTTTGCTCACGGATCGCGGTCACCACATCGGTGGCCGTCAGGTTGCGCGAAGCGGTCTTGTTCGGGTCCAGCCACACCCGCAGGGAGTAGTCGCCCATACCGAACAGTTGCACGTCGCCTACACCGCCCAGCCGTGCCAGCTCATCCTTCACGTTAAGCAAGGCGTAGTTGGACAGGTAAAGCATGTCGTAGCGCTGATCCGGGGAGGTCAAGTGCACCACCATGGTCAGGTCGGGGGAGGCCTTGTCCACGGTGATACCGATGCGCGTCACTTCTTCAGGCAGTTTCGGCTGAGTCCGGGTCACGCGGTTTTGCACTTGCACCTGCGCGTTGTCCAGGTCGGTGCCCAGGGCGAAGGTGATGGTCAGGGTCAGCTTGCCGTCGGCGGTCGACTGCGAGGACATGTACAGCATGTTCTCGACGCCGGTGATCGCCTGCTCCAGCGGAGCGGCCACGGTTTCACCGATGACTTTGGGGTTGGCGCCCGGGAAGTTGGCACGGACCACGACGGTCGGCGGCACCACTTCCGGGTATTCGCTGATCGGCAGTTGGAACAGCGAGATTGCGCCGGCGATCAGGATCAGCAGCGAAAGCACTGCTGCGAAGATCGGCCGCGAAATGAAGAACTTGGAAAAATTCATCTTGAGTCGTATCCCTTAACCGCGTGGAGTCGCAGCGCTGGCAAGTTTGGGCGCGGCTTTATCCGGCGCCACTTGTTCCAGGTTGCTGGCTTCAAGCGCTTGTCGTTGTTGGGCCAAGGCGGCGAGGGTTTCCTTGCTGGCCATCGGAATGGTTTCCGGAGCGACCGGCGATCCTGGGCGCACGCGTTGCAGGCCCTTGACGATGATGGTGTCTTCTTTATTGAGGCCGCTGCGCACGATGCGCAAACCTTCGATTTTCGGCCCCAGTTCTACCGAGCGATACGCGGGCTTGTCGCCTTCCATCACCAGCACGAACTTTTTGCCGAGGTCGGTGCCGACGGCTTCGTCGTTGATCAGCACGGCGGAGTAGGTGCCGCTGCCGACCAGCTTCAGGCGGGCGTACAGGCCAGGGGTGTATTCGCCCTTGCTGTTATCGAACACGGCGCGACCCCGGATGGTGCCGGTGGCCGGGTTGACCTGGTTGTCGACGAAGTTCATCTGGCCCAGGTGCGGGTTACCGGTTTCGTTGGACAGGCCCAGGTAAACCGGGGTGGTCGCACCGCGACGGCCTTGGCGAGCCAGTTCGGTGTACTTGAGGAACACGCGCTCATCGGCATCGAAGTAGGCGTAGACCTTGTCGGTGGAGACCACGCTGGTCAGCGCGGTGACATCGGCGGTCACCAGGTTGCCGGCGGTGATTTCGGCACGGCTGACACGGCCGCTGATCGGCGACGTGACGCGGGTGAAGCTCAGGTTCAGCTTGGCCAGGTCCAACTGCGCCTGGATCCCGGCGACAGCGGCGCGGGCTTCTTGGGCGGCGGTGGTGCGCGAGTCGGCCAGTTCGGCGGAAATCGCATTGCTCTGGCGCAGGCGCTCGCCGCGTTGAGCTTCGTTATCGCTGCGGGTGGCCGCGGCGCGGGTTTGTTGCAACTGGGCTTCAAGGCGACGCACTTCAGCCTGGAACGGACGTGGGTCGATCTGGAACAGCAGGTCGCCTTTCTTGACCAAAGCGCCTTCGGTGAAAGCGACTTGGTCAATCTGGCCAGACACGCGCGGACGAATCTGCACGGTTTCCGGGGCTTCAAGGCGACCAGTGAACTCATCCCACTCGTTGACCGGTTGTTCCAGCACCTTGGCCACACTGACTTTGGCCGCTGGCATGGCGGCCGCTTGGTCCGGGGTCTTGCCGCACGCGCTCATCACCACCACGGCCAGGATCGCCAGGGGGAAGCGCAAATGTTTGAGTGACTGTTCCATGAGGTGCATCCGCCAATGTATTTGAGATGGGCGGATCATGCGCGGCGATGTGCTATGTCACGAATCGAATGAAGCAAAGGTAACTATCATTCGGAATGATATAAGCGCGGGATTAGCCCTCTAGCATGGGGGTTTCGTTAGCAGGCTATCAATGAGATTAATGGCAAAAGTCTTTTGCCGTACCGGTAAGGAACCTGATTGCGCCGCTCAGGGTCTGGCCGGTGCAGGACACCTTAAGATTGTTTCGGAATAAATCAAACTGAAGATCCAGCGCCCGCCAATAGCGCGGTAGAAGGCGGTTCGCGTGTGTTCCATACCCGCTGAGTATTCCTTGAGACCTTATCCATATTGGACGCCTTGCACCGCCAAGCGTCAGCCTGAACCCTATAACTATAAAAGAGGCGCAACCATGACCGTGCTATTGAGTGAGCGCAGCCAGATTTTCCAACGTGCCGATGCCTATGCGGTCTCCGACTACGTCAACCAGCATGTCGGCAGCCACTGTATTCGCCTGCCACCTCGTGGGCGGCCACAGGCGAGCATCAGCCACCGCACCTTTTCCAGCCTGGACCTGTGCCGGATCAGCTACGGTGCGCCGGTGCGAGTGACGTCGGATGCGCTGCAAACCATCTATCACCTGCAAATCCTGCTGAGCGGTCACTGCCGCTCCAATGCCCGTGGGGTAGAGCAGGTCTTCCAACCCGGTGAGATCCTGCTGATCAACCCGGATGACCCGGTGGACCTGACCTATTCCGCCGACTGCGAGAAATTCATCATCAAGTTGCCGGTGCGCCTGCTGGAGAACGCCTGCCTGGAACAGCGTTGGACGCTGCCGCAACAGGGCATCCGTTTCGCCACGGCGCGGCATGCGCTGAGTGAGATGAGTGGGTTCCTGCAACTATTGGGGCTGATCTGCCATGAGGCTGAAAACGCCGCCGAGTGCGAAGTACAAGGCCTGTATGAACTCATCGTGGCGAATAAACTCTTGGCGCTGTTGGCCAGCAACGTGTTGCGCGTTGCCCCGCAAGCGGCTCAAGGCGGTGGTTTCGAAGCGGTGCGCCAATTCATCGAGGAACACCTGACCGAAGACATCAGCGTCGAACAACTGATGGCCACCGCCAAGGTCAGCGAGCGTTCGCTCTATACCCTGTTTGAACGTCAGGTCGGCCTGTCGCCGCGCGACTACGTGCGTCAACGCAAGTTGGAGCGCGTGCACGCGCGCTTGCAATTGCCCTCGGCTCGTAGCGTGACCGAAGTGGCGCTGGATCATGGCTTCGTGCATTTGGGGCGCTTTTCCGAGGCCTACCGCAAACGCTTCGGCGAATTGCCGTCGCAGACCTGGAAACGCCAGCGCTGACAGCCTGCGCCCGGCGGATAACGTTTTGCAGCCAACGGATATTGAGGAGTGGAGCGTGCCCCTACAGTGAAGGCGCCTGATACAAGAACAACCGAGGGCCTACCCCATGATCAGCACGCTCGACCGCCTCGCCCGGCAACTCGGCGAATCCGTCCAGGAAGATCCCGCCACCGGGGTGTTCCGCTGCCGCCGCGACATCTTTACCGACCCTGACCTGTTCGCACTGGAGATCAAACACATCTTCGAAGGCGGTTGGATCTACCTGGCGCACGAAAGCCAGGTGCCCGAGATCAACGACTACTTCACCACCTGGATCGGCCGCCAACCGGTGGTCATCACTCGCGATAAACACGGCACCCTGCATGGCCTGGTCAACGCCTGCGCGCACCGTGGCGCCATGCTCTGCCGGCGCAAGCAAGGCAACAAAGGCTCGTTTACCTGTCCGTTCCACGGCTGGACCTTCAGCAACGCCGGCAAGTTGCTCAAAGTGAAGGACCCCAAGACCGGCGCTTACCCGGACAGCTTCGACTGCGACGGCTCCCACGACTTGACGCGCCTGGGCCGTTTCGAAAACTACCGTGGCTTCCTGTTTGGCAGCCTCAGCGAATCCGTACCGGAACTCAGCGATTACCTGGGTGAAACCCGTGTGATCATCGACCAGATGGTCGACCAGGCGCCCTTGGGCCTGGAAGTGCTGCGCGGCAGCTCCTCCTATGTGTACGACGGCAACTGGAAGCTGCAGATCGAGAACGGCGCCGACGGTTATCACGTCAGCTCGGTGCACTGGAATTACTCGGCGACCATGGGCCGCCGCAATTATGAAAGCGAAGGCACCCGCACCGTGGACGCCAATGGCTGGTCGAAAAGCCTGGGCGGCGTCTACGCCTTCGAGCACGGGCATATCCTGCTGTGGACGCGCCTGCTCAACCCCGAAGTACGCCCGGTGCATGCTCACCGCGAGGCCCTCGCCGAGCGCCTGGGCCAGGAGCGCGCCGACTTTATCGTCGACCAGACGCGCAACCTGTGCCTCTATCCCAACGTGTACCTGATGGATCAGTTTTCCACCCAGATCCGCGTGGTGCGGCCGATTGCCGTCGACAAGACCGAAGTCACCATCTATTGCATGGCGCCCATCGGCGAAAGCGCCGAGGAGCGCGCCACCCGTATCCGCCAGTACGAAGACTTCTTCAACGTCAGCGGCATGGGTACGCCGGATGACCTGGAAGAATTTCGCGCCTGTCAGACCGGCTACCAAGGCGCGACCACCCTGTGGAACGACCTCAGCCGTGGCGCCAAACAGTGGGTCGAAGGCGCCGATGAAAACGCCCGCGCCATGGGCATGCAGCCGCAGCTCAGCGGGATCAAGACCGAAGACGAAGGCCTGTTCGTACGCCAGCACGCCCATTGGGCACAGAGTCTGCAACGCGCCATCCAGCACGAGCAGCAGGGCCTGATTGCCAGCGACAAGGCGGTGCTGTCATGAGTACCTCCCGCGACCGCCTGCTCGACTTTCTCTACCGCGAAGCGCGCCTGCTGGATGATCGCCAGTGGGACGCGTGGCTGGAGTGCTACTCGCCCAAGGTCGAATTCTGGATGCCGGCGTGGGACGATCACGACACCCTCACCGAAGACCCGCAAAGCGAAATCTCGCTGATCTACTACCCCAGCCGCGATGGCCTGGAAGACCGCGTATTCCGCATCAAGACCGAGCGCTCCAGCGCCAGTACGCCCGAGCCGCGCACCGCGCACCTGATCACCAACCTCGAAGTGCTGGCCGACGACGGCGAGCACGTGAGGTTGCGCTTCAACTGGCAAACCCTCAGCCACCGCTACAAGACCACGGACACGTACTTCGGCACCTCGTTCTACAGCCTCGATATGCGCGGAGAACAGCCGCTGATCACGCGCAAGAAGGTGGTGCTGAAAAACGACTACATCCATCAGGTCATCGACATCTACCACATCTGAGGACGCCCCAATGACGTACGCCATTGCCCTGAACTTCGAGGATGGGGTCACCCGTTTCATCGACTGCAAGGTAGGTGAAAAGGTCCTGGATGCGGCCTTTCGCCAACGTATCAACCTGCCCATGGATTGCTCGGACGGTGTCTGCGGCACCTGCAAATGCCGCTGTGAAACCGGCGCCTACGACTTGGGTGACGACTACATCGACGACGCCCTCAGCGAGGACGAAGCCCAGCAACGGCAGGTGCTGACCTGCCAGATGGTCCCGCAGTCCGATTGCGTGATAGCGGTGCCGGTGCCCTCCAGTGCCTGCAAGACCGGCATTGGACAATTTGCCGCAACGCTCTCGCGTATTACCACGCACGCCGATGCGGCGTTGGAAGTGTGTTTCGAGCTGGACCAGGCACCGGCTTTCCTGCCGGGCCAATACGTGAATATCGGTGTGCCGGGCAGCGGGCAGACTCGTTCCTATTCGTTCAGCAACCGCCCCGGCGACACGTGCGCCTCGTTCTTGATCAAGCATGTGCCCGGCGGCTTGATGAGCGGCTGGCTTGCACAGGCAGAGGTGGGCGACGCGGTGCCGATGACCGGCCCCCTGGGCAGCTTTTATCTGCGCGAGGTGACACGGCCGTTGTTGCTGTTGGCCGGGGGCACCGGGCTGGCGCCGTTTTTGTCGATGCTCGAAGTGCTGGCGGAGCGTCAGGAGACGCTCACGATCACGCTGGTCTACGGCGTGACCCGTGACGCGGACCTGGTGATGGTCGAGGCGCTGCAAGCGTTTGCCCAGCGGCTGCCGAACTTGAGCGTCGTCACCTGCGTGGCCGACCCGCAGACCCACCATCCACGGCAGGGCTATGTCACCCAGCACATGACGAACGACCAGCTTAACCACGGTGACGTCGATGTGTACCTGTGCGGCCCGCCGCCGATGGTGGATGCCGTGCGCCAGCACTTCAAGCAACAGGGCGTCAGCCCGGCCAGCTTCTACTACGAGAAGTTCACGCCCAACGCCATCGTCACCGGCGACGCCGCCTGAGGAAACCCACATGACACTACGTTTCAATAACCAGGTCGCGCTGGTCACAGGCGCAGCACAGGGCATTGGCCGGCGCGTTGCCGAGCGCTTGCTGGAGGAGGGCGCCTGGCTGGTGGCGGTCGATCGTTCGGAGCTTGTGCATGAATTGCAGCACGCGCGGGCGCTGACTCTTACCGCCGACCTGGAGCAGCACGCCGAATGCGCACGGGTGATGGCGCAGGCCAAGGCGCGTTTCAAGCGCATCGACATCCTGATCAACAACGTCGGCGGCACCATCTGGGCCAAACCCTTCGAGCACTACGCCGAGCCGGAAATCGAAGCGGAGGTGCGCCGCTCGTTGTTCCCTACGGTGTGGTGCTGCCATTGCGTGCTGCCCTACATGCTGAAGCAGGGCAGCGGCGCCATCGTCAACGTGTCGTCGATTGCCACGCGCGGCATCAATCGGGTGCCCTATGGGGCGGCCAAGGGCGGGGTGAATGCGCTGACCGCCTGCCTGGCCCTGGAAACCGCCGGCCGTGGCATTCGCATCAACGCCACGGCACCCGGCGGCACCGAAGCTCCGCCACGCCGCATTCCGCGCAACAACCAGCCGCAAACCGAACAGGAACGCGTCTGGTATCAACAGATCGTCGATCAGACTCTCGACAGTAGCCCGATGAAACGCTACGGCAGCATTGACGAGCAAGTCGGCGCGATCCTGTTCCTGGCCTCTGACGAAGCCTCCTACATCACCGGCGTGACCTTGCCCGTAGGAGGCGGCGACCTGGGCTGAGCGCCATTACCCCTGCAGACACTGACTCACAACAACAATAAAGAGAGCACTGCCATGCGTACCCATGACGTTCATTCGATTATCGATAATGCCCGCTTCAGCCGTTTTCACTGGAGAGTGGTGGGCCTGTGTGCCTTGCTGTTGATCTTTGACGGCTATGACTTGTTTATCTACGGCGTGGTGCTGCCGTCCATCATGAAAGAATGGAGTCTGTCGCCGCTGCAGGCCGGTGCGCTGGGCAGTTATGCGCTGTTCGGCATGATGTTCGGCGCGCTGGTGTTTGGCAGCCTGGCGGACCGGTTCGGGCGCAAAAAAGGCATCGCCGTGTGCTTCGCGCTGTTCAGCGTTGCCACGGTGATCAACGGGTTTGCCAGCAGTCCCACCGAATTCGGCATCTGCCGTTTTATCGCGGGCCTGGGCTGCGGCGGCCTGATGCCCAATGCGGCGGCGCTGATGAACGAATATGCGCCGAAGAAACTGCGCAGCACCCTGATGGCGGTGATGTTCAGCGGCTATTCCCTGGGCGGCATGCTCGCGGCCAGCGTCGGGATTTTCATGCTGCCCAATTATGGTTGGTCGTCGATGTTCTTCGCGGCGGCTATTCCGCTGCTGCTGCTGCCTTTGATCGTGTATTGGCTGCCCGAATCCATCGGTTTTCTGGTGCGTCAGGGTCGCCAGGAGCAGGCGCGGGCGTTGCTGATGCGACTGTCGCCGGGTACGCAGATCGAGGCAGGTGATGAACTGCTGCTTAACGAAGTGAAAGCCAAGGGCGCTTCGGTGGTGGAGCTGTTTCGCCATGGGCTGGGCGTGCGCACGGCGATGGTCTGGACCGCGTTTTTCTGCTGCCTGTTGATGGTGTACGCACTGAGTTCATGGCTGCCCAAACTGATGGCGGGCGCCGGTTATAGCCTGGGGTCGAGCCTGTCGTTCCTGGTGGCATTGAACCTGGGCGGCATGGCCGGGGCGCTTGTCGGTGGTTGGCTGGGTGACCGGTTGAACCTGATCAAGGTGATGATCGGCTTCTTCGTCACCGGTGTGGTTTCCATCAGCTTGCTGGGGATCAACAGCCCGATGCCGGTCCTGTACCTGCTGATCTTCCTCGCAGGCGCCACCACCATCGGCACGCAAATCCTGCTGTATGCCGGTGCGGCGCAGCTCTACGGTTTGTCCATGCGTGCCACCGGCCTGGGTTGGGCGTCCGGGATCGGTCGCAACGGCGCAATCGTTGGCCCATTGCTGGGCGGCGCCTTGATGTCTGCGGAGCTGCCGTTGCAGCTCAACTTCCTGGTCTTTGCCATTCCGGGTGCGATTGCTGCGCTGGCGATGATGACCTACGCCCTGAGTCAGCGTCGGCCGCGCAGCCATCTGGAGGCTGCTGGCGTGCGTTGATCTGCCACCGTCGATAACAACAATTAAAAGAGCAACGACATGAATCAACAGACCCTACAGCGTATCTGGCTGCCCCTACTCGGCATGCCTTTGGCGGCGACCGCGTCCGAAGGCGGCTTTTTCGAAGGCTCGAGTGCCACCTTGCAAGCCCGCAACTATTACTTCAGCCGTGACTTCTCCGACATTGTCGGGGCCAACAAACAATCCAGGGCCGAAGAGTGGGGGCAGGGTTTTATCCTGACCTATAAATCTGGTTACACACCAGGGCCTGTCAGCTTCGGCCTGGATGCGCTCGGCACCCTGGGCCTCAAGCTCGACAGCAGCCCGGACCGGGTCAACAGCGGCTTGTTGCCGGTCAAGGACGATGGCCGTGCGGCAGATGACTACAGCCGCCTCGGCCTGACCTTCAAGGCGCGGGTTTCCAAGACTGAGCTGAAAGTGGGTGAATTACAGCCCAACCTGCCGGTGCTCGCCTTCAGCGATATCCGCCTGCTGCCGCCGAGTTATCAAGGGGTGAGCATCAGCTCCAATGACGTCGCTGGCCTCACGCTACAGGCCGGACACCTGACCACCACCAGCCTGCGTAATGAGGCCGGCGACGAAAAGATGATCGCCATGCTCGGCCACGTGCCGCAGCGCAGTGCCGAGAGTGGCGCATTCAACTATGTTGGCGGTGACTACGCCTTCAACGCCAATCGCACCAGCGTCAGCCTGTGGCGCGGCCAGTTGCAAGACATCTATGCGCAGAACTTTCTTGGCTTCAAGCACAGCCAGCCGATGGGTGATTGGGTGCTGGGGGCTAACCTGGGTTACTACGCAGCGCGAGAGGACGGCGATAAATTGCTCGGCAAGATCGACAACCAAGCGTTTTTCTCGCTGCTGTCGGTCAGGCGGGGCGGTCATACCGTCTATGTCGGCTACCAGGCGATGTACGGTGACAGCGCGTTCCCACGGGTGTTTGCCAACGTCACGCCGCTGGGCAACGAGGTGCCCACCTATGAGTTTGCCTACACCGACGAGCGCTCCTGGCAAGTGCGCTACGACTACGACTTCGGGGTACTCGGGCTTCCAGGGTTGATCACGACGGTGCGTTACATCACCGGCGACAACGTGACCACCGGCGCGGGTTATCAGGGCAAGGACCGCGAGCGTGACCTGGATATCGGCTACGCCGTGCAGAACGGTGCTCTGCGCGGCCTGGGTATACGGTTGCGCAACGTCATGGCGCGCTCCAACTACCGCAGCGATATCGACGAGAACCGGCTGATCCTCAGTTACACCTGGACGCTGCTTTAAACGCCACCCTGGCACGTGCCCATCACCAGGTAGTTCACGCTATGGCTGACGCCCTGGCTGTCGACGTACACCAGGGTCGCGGGCTCGACCTGGCAACTGCCTGGCACGGGCGTCACGGAAACGATGCGCTGGATATCCGGCGCAGCGTTCTCGGGATTGCCTTGGGCAAAGGCACCGCTGGCGGTAAAAAGCAGGATAAGGCTGAAAAATTTGATCTTCATGCGATGGCCCTCGGTCAGTGGTTTCAGTTTAGTCAGAACCGCGCAGGGTTAAAGACAGGGGCAGGTAAATGACTCATACGGATTACGTAGCAATCGCGGGGCAACGCTGATGGACATGCTCAATGGCATGCAGGTATTCGCCCGTGTGGTGGACAGCGGCAGCTTCGCAGCGGCCGCCGAAACCCTAGAATTGTCGGGGGCACAGGTGTCCCGGTTGGTGTCCGAGCTTGAGAAACACCTCCAGACGCGCCTGCTGCAACGCACCACACGGCGTCTGTGCCTGACGGAGTCGGGCGAACGTTTTTTGCTGCGCTGTCGTGACATTCTGGAAGACGTCAGGGAGGCAACGGCAGAAGCCAGTGGCGCTCACCTCAATCCCCGAGGGCGTCTGCGTGTGCATTGCATGAGCGGCCTGGGCGTGCTGATCACCCCGCTGGTCGCCCGCTACAGCGAGCGATATCCGCACGTCGGCGTGGAGCTGACACTTTCCCAGCACACCCCGGACCCGCTGGAAGAAGGCCACGATGTGGTGATTTCGATTGCCCGTTCGCTACCGGACTCAGCGTTGGTCAGCCAGACCATCGGCCAGTTGTTCAGCGTGCCCTGTGCCGCGCCCCGGTACCTGCATCGGCACGGCGTGCCCGAACAGGCGGAGCACCTGAGTCAGCATCAGTGCCTGCATCTGCAAGACTTCCAGGAAGATGCCTGGTTGTTCAAAAGCGAGGCGGGTGAGCTCGCGGTTTCACCCGGCGACACCTTCAGGACCAACGTGGCCGACGCCATGGTCAAGGCGACACAGGAGGGCATGGGCATCAGCCTTTTGCCGTTTTTCAGTGTCTCCCAGGCGTTGCAGGACGGCTCGCTGGTGCGTTTGCTGCCGGATTACCGGCTGCGCGAACGCAGTATTTTCGCGGTGTACCCGTCGCGGCGCTTTCTGGATGCCAAGGTGCGTACGTGGGTGGAGTTTTTGCAGGCGCAGTTGCCATTGCTACTGTCGCAACATGTCCGAGTGATTGATGCCCCGGCGTATGCCGCCCAATCCGCTGTAGCCCTGGTCAGGCGGCGGTTGCCGTGACGTGCCGGCCCGGGATCGCAGCAATCAGCTCCCGTGTGTAATCACTCGCCGGCCGATTGAATATCCGCTCCACCGAACCCTGCTCAACTACCCGGCCATTGCGCAACACCAGCACCTCATGCGCGAAGTTGGCCACCACCGACAGGTCATGGGACACCAGCACATAGGCAATGCCCATCTCCCGTTGCAGCTCTTCCAACAAATCCAGAATGTGCGCCTGCACCGACACGTCGAGGGCACTGACCGGCTCATCCAGCAGCAACAGGTCCGGCTTCAACGCCAGCGCCCTGGCAATGGCGACGCGTTGGCATTGGCCGCCGGACAGTTCGCGTGGCAGGCGGTCCAGGTAGCTGACTGGCAGGTGTACGCGACTGATCAATTCCCGCGCGGCCTGTTCCAACGCTGGCCCCTTGAGCAAGCCGAACGAGACCAGTGGTTCGACGATGCTGTCGAACACGGTGAAGCGAGGGTCCAGCGCTGCGAACGGGTTTTGCTGCACCAGTTGCAGGCGCTGGCGCAGCGGGCGGAAGTCGCGCCAGCTCAGGTGCGTGACGTCCTGCTGTTCGAACCAGACCTGGCCATGGCTCGGCTTTTCCAAGCCCAGGGCGATGCGCAATGCAGTGCTTTTGCCCGAACCCGATTCGCCGACGATAGCCAGGGTCTGGCCGGGATACACCTGCAGGTTGAGATCTTCAAGCGCCACAAAAGTCGACTGCTCACCTTTTACCTTGGGCAGCGCAAACGTCTTACCCACGTTTTGCAGGCGCAATATCGGCTGTTGTGCCGGATCAACCCGTACCAACGGTTCACGACGTTTGGCAAACGCGGGCGCGGCGGCAATCAGCGCGCGAGTGTAGTCGTGCTGCGGGGCATCGAGAATCTGCCGTGGCGGCCCCTGTTCCACCAGTTCACCCTGCTGCATCACCAGGATCCGGTCGGCGCGGTCGGCTGCCACACCCAGGTCGTGGGTGATGATCAACAGCGAAATTCCACGCTCGCTGACCAGGCGTTGCAGGTGGTCGAGGATCTTGCGCTGCACGGTGACGTCGAGGGCGCTGGTGGGCTCGTCGGCGATGATCAGGCGTGGGTTGCCGGCCAGGGCAATGGCGATCAGCACGCGCTGGCGCATGCCGCCGGACAGTTCATGGGGATACTGACGGGCGCGCAGCACGGGTTTGTCGATGCCCACCTGTTGCAGCAGCTCGACAATGTCCGCATCGACAGCGGGGTAGCGTTTGCCCTTGGCCAGGATCAGCGCCTCGGCGATCTGCTGGCCCACGCGCAATGTGGGGTTGAGGCTGACCATCGGGTCCTGGGGCACCAGGCCGATAGTGCGGCCGCGCAAGGCACGTTTTTGGCGTTCATTGGCGTGGGTCAGATCCTGGCCGTCTACCCACAGTTGGCCGGCGCTGATCTGCGCACTCTCCGGCAATAGACCCAGGATCGCGTTGGCCAGGGTCGATTTGCCCGAGCCGGACTCGCCCACAATCGCCACGGTCTCGCCCTGGGCAATGCTCAGGGATAGGCGATTGACCGCCGTGTTGCCGTGCCGATAACTGACACTGAGTTGGCGAACATCCACTAAAGCATTCATCGCGGGGTCTCCTCGAAGGTGCGGGCGATATGGTTGAGGCTGAACACCACGGCCACCAGGAACAGGCCCGGCAGCAGCGACACCCACGGGGCGGTGATCAGGAAGTGACGGCCATTGGCAATCAGCGTGCCCCACTCGGCGGCGGGGGGCACCGCGCCGAAACCGAGGAAGCTCAGCCCCGCCGTTGCCAGGATCGCAGCGCCAAAGTCGAGCGTCGCCAACACTGCCACCGGGCCCCAGGCATTCGGCAGGATGTGGCGCAACAACGTACGGCTCCAACTTGCACCGCCCAGGCGCGCGGCTTCCACATAGGGCAACGTCTTGACCCGCAGCACCTCGGCGCGGGTGGTGCGGGCGAACCCCGGAATGATGCCGACGCCCACTGCGATGGCCACCGGTACGGTGCCGAAGCCGATCGCGGTGACAATCGCCAGGGCCAACAGCACGCCGGGCAAGGCCAGCAGCACATCGACGAAGCGCATGATCACCGAGTCGATACGCCCGCCGGCAAAGCCCGACAGAATGCCCAGTCCCAAGCCGCCGAGCAGGGCGATGCCGACGGCCAGCGAGGCGGCCAGCATCGACAGGCTCGAACCGTAGACCACCCGGGTAAACAGGTCGCGGCCCAGTTCATCAGTGCCAAACCAGTGGGTGAGGTTTGGCGCGCGTAGCTTGTCGACAGGCGAGGTGGCGTAGGGGTCAAAGCTTGTCAGTACGTGAGGCGCCACGGCTGAAATCAGTGCGAAGAGCACCAGCAACAGCGCCAGGCTGAAACCAGGCCGTCGCAACAAGGGCAACAATACCGTCGTCGCGCGCTGCAATCGGCTGCGGCGACGCCACAGCGGTTGGCTGACCGGGATGGCTGTGCCGCGCAGGTTCTGCTCAAGGATGGTCATGATCTAAGACACCTTTGGCGTGTGGGAGATGCGCGGGTCGAACCAGGGGTAAAGCAGGTCGACCAACAGGTTCACCAATACAAAGGCCGCAGCCGACACCGCGACGATGGCCAGTACCACCGGAATGTCCTGGCGCAGCACCGCCTCCTGGGCCAGTCGGCCAATGCCGGATCGCGCAAAAATGGTCTCCACCAGCACCGCGCCGGACACCGTATTGCCGACCTGCAAGCCGATCAGGGTCAGGATCGGCAGCGCGGCGTTCTTGAACCCATGCCGCGCCTGCACCTGACCCCGGCTGAGGCCCTTGGCGTAGGCGGTGGTGATGTAGGACTCTTTCCAGACACCCTGGAAGCTCCGTTGCAGTACCTGGGCGTACACCGCTGCACTGGGAATGGCCAGGGTGACGGCCGGCAGCACCAGGCTTTCGAAACCCCGACTGCCGGTAGCGGGAAACCAACCCAGGCCAAAGGCAAACACCTGGATCAGCAATAGCCCCATCCAGAACACCGGCACCGAAAAGCCCAGGGACGGCAAGCGCGTCAACGCTTTCTTCAACGGTCGCCAGCGGATATAGGCGGTTAGGTAAGCCAGGCCAATACCGCCCAGCAACGACAGGACGATGGCCAGGCCCGCCAACGACAAGGTTTGCGGCAGGCGTTCAACCAGCAGCTCGGCCACTGGACGGTTAAGGGAAAGTGACTGGCCGAAGTCACCTCGAACGGCGCCCCACAGCAGGTCGAAATACTGTTCGAATACGCCCTTGTCCAAACCGTAATAGGCCCGCGCCTTTGCCAGGTCTTCTACCGACAGCGCGTCGGCTTCCATGCCCGAGGCGCTGAGCATCAATGACAGCGTGTCGCCCGGCAGCAGATAGAGAATGAAGTACGTGATGCTATAGGCACCCCACAACACCAGCAGCGCCTGGCCGACCCGACCGATCAGGTAGCGGCTCATGGCGTGCCGATCTCGATATCACCCAACAGCGCAAAACCCTCGGCGGTCCAGCGGAAGTTTTTCACCTTGGGCGAGGTTGCTGCCTGCCACACGCGCTCGTAGATCGGGAATGCCGAGCTCTCATCAATCAACAGGTCTTGCAGGTCGCCGTAGGCGGCTGCGCGCTGCGCGCTCTGGGTGGCCGTGATGCCGGCATCAAACAACGCCTTGGCTTTGTCCAGTACCGCCGGTTCATAGGTGTTGGTGGCCACGGTTGAGCTGTTGGCGCTGCGCGGATCGAGGATGGTTTGCAGGATGATCGGGTCGGCGCGGGTCATGTAGTTGATGGTCAGGTCGTAATTGCCCGCAGAGTTGTTGGCGACCCATTCGGCGCGGGTGACGACGCTGAGTTTCAACTCGATACCAACCTTGCGCAGTTGGTCCTGGATCAGCACATCGCCGGCAGTCTCGGCCGGGCTGATGTTATAGCTCAGGCTCAGGCGCTTGCCGTTTTTCTGCCGGTAGCCATCCGCGCGCTTGGCCCAGCCGGCTTCGTCCAGCAAGCGCTCTGCACCGGCCGGGTCATAACCGAGCTTGGCCGCCTGGCTTTTGACATACGGCGTGGTCACATCAAACACGCCGTCCACCACCGGGAATTCGGCGTTGTACACCGTGCTGGCGTAACTCTTGCGATCAATCGACTTTTGTACGGCCAGGCGCACTTGCTTGTCAGCCAGCAGGCGCTCGCCACGGGTGTTGGGGAAGAGGTTGAGTGCGGGGCCCGGCAACGAACGGCTCTGGATCGTCGCGCCCTTGGACTGAAACAACTTCAGGTCAACTTCCGAGAACGGGTTGCGCGGCCACAGGATGTCGGTCTTGCCTTGCAGGAACAGGCCGTTGCGCACGCTTTCTTCGGGGATGTAGCTGATGTCTACCGCATCCAGGTGCGCTTCGCCCTGGTTTTTCATATTGGCCGAGGCCCAGGCGTAGCCCTTGCGCTTGGTCAGGTGTGCGCCGACTTCCGGCGTGTAGCTGGCCAATACGAACGGCCCGGTGCCGATGATCTTGCCCAGGGAGCGCTCTTTCACCGTCAGTGCGTAGGAGGCGGGCGCGAGGATCGCCAGGTTGGTGGTGGAAGTCGCCTGCAGGAAACCCGCGTTGGGCTTGGACAGCACCAGCTTGACGGTGAAGTCATCGACCACTTCGGCATGGTCGTAACCTGCCAAGTAGGTGGCGCCGAAAGTGGCGGGCAGCTCGGTCGCCAGGGCCTTGTCGCTGTCAAACGCAGTTTTCACCGCCTTGGCATCGAAGCGTTCGCCGTTGCTGAAGGTGACGTCCTCACGCAGGTGAAAGGTATAGGTCAGCGCGTCGTCACTGACTTCCCAGCGTTTGGCCAGCCAGGGGATGATCTTGCCGGTCTGCGGGTCCTGGTCGGTGAGGGACTCGGCAACGTTGCGCAGCAGCACGCGGTGTTCCAGCCAATACACTTGGAACGGGTCGACGCTGACCAGAATGGTGTTGTCGCCAAAAAACGCAATGTTCAGGGTTTTGCCCGCCTGGGTATCAGTCCCGGGCGAGCAGGCGGCGAGGCTCAGCGCCAAGGCGCAGGGGGCCAGCAGACGGCTCATCAAGTTGGAGGTATTCAATGGGGGGCCCTCAGGTGGCGGTTGGATCAGAAGTCATAGGCGAGCTTGGTGTACCAGTAGCCGCCGCCGGGGTAGAACGGCGGGTTGCCGTAGGCGGCCAGGCCGAGGTTGCTGTACACCGCGTGTTTGTCGGGGCGCACGTCGAAGATGTTGGTACCGCCGATGCTGACGGTGAGGCTGTCGACGAAGGTGTAGCTGATGTCCAGGTCGGTGATCCACTTGGCGCCAAAGCTGCGGTCGCCGCTCGGGTTGACCGCCAGTGTCTTGACCGCGCCGTAACGGGCAGTTTGCAGGTTGACCGCCAGGTCCTCGACCTTCCAGTTGGCGCCCAGGATCCACTTGGTCTTGGGTGACGCATCGGTCAGGTCGCCTTCACGGTCACGGCCCACCAGGGTCACGCCTGAACCGGCCAGCGCACTGGGCGTGTCGCGGGTGCCTTCGATGGTGGTCTTGTTCCAGTTGAACCCCAGGCTCCAGCGCACACTGCCCCAGGCGTCCAGTGGCGTGGTGTGGTCGGCGACCACGTCCAGGCCCTTGGTGCGGGTGTCGAAGGCATTGGTGTAGTAGTTGACCCAGGTGCCGGTGGGCACGCCCTGGGCGGCGAGGATGGCGTTGATCGCGCCGTTGCCACGGTCATAAATGTTGCTGGTCAGGGCGATGCGGTCGTCGATGTCGATCAGGTAGGCATCGGCGGTGATGCTGGTGCGTGGCGCCGGTTGCCAGGTCAGGCCCAGCCCCAGGTTGCGCGATTTCTCCGGCTTGAGGTCATCGCCACCGAGGGCCTTGGCCAGGTTGCTGCCGGACGGCGTCAGGCGGGTTACCGCCGGCACCACGTTACCGTTCACGTCGGTCGCCACCCGGTTGTCGGCCACGGTGTAGCCGATCTGGGTCAGGGACGGTGCACGGAAGCCGGTGCCGACGGTGCCGCGCACGGCCACGGTATCGGTCAATTCGTAGCGCGAATTCAGTTTCAGGCCGAACGTGTTGCCCGAGTCATCGTCGTAATGTTCGACACGGCCAGCGACGTCGAGGAACCAACGGTCGGTCAGGTCGAAACCCAGGTCCAGGTAGCCCGCGTAGTTGTTGCGGATCAGGCTCACTTCGTCTTCAGGGCGAATCGTTACCGCGGCCTGAGCGCCGGAAGCGGCGGGGTAGGTGCCGGTGATATAGGCCTCGGGGTCGCCGGCGAAGGTACTGAAGTGCTCCCAACGATGCTCCAGGCCCGCCGACACCTGCACCGGTGGCGTCAGGTTGAACAGGCTGTCGTAGCGGCGGGTGAAGTCCAGGTTGTTGACCCATTGCTCAAAGCGGAAAGTCGCCAGGTTGTCGAACTTGGTGGGGGACGCCGTGCCCAGCGACGGGTTGATATTGAGGTCGCTGGAATGGTGAACGTTGTTGCGCCCGTAAGTGGTGCTCAGGTCCCAGTTCCAGTCGGCCACCAGGCCCTTGCCGCCGAACAGCAGCTGGTAGTCGCGGTCCTTGATGTTGTTGAGCGGGAAGTAGCCGTCCGGGAATACCTCAGGGACTGCGGCGGTGCCGGTCGGCAGGCGGAAATAGTTGGCGGCCTCGGCATCGCGTTCGCCATAGGTAGAGAACGAATACAACGTCAGGTCCTCCAGCGGCAATTCGGCGTTGTAGGCCAGGTTGAAGGCCTTGAGGTCCGGGTCGCCGTTCTTGATCGCGACACGGTCCCAGGCCGCTTCCTTGGCGGGGTCACTGAATGCCCGCACGCTGCGGTCGGCTTTGTCGTTCCAGGAAGCGCTGCCGCGTTTGCGCGCATCGGCCGAGAAGTGGAAGAAGCCGCCCTGGCCCAGTTCAAAACCCTGGTCGCCCGCCACCTTGATGGTCTCGCCCTGGCCGGAATACAACTGGCCGTAACTGGTTTCCAGGTGGCCGCCGCTCTTGGTGTTCTTGAGGATGATATTGATCACACCCGCCACCGCGTCAGAGCCGTACTGCGCGGCAGCGCTGTCTTTGAGCACTTCGATATGGTCCACCGCGCTGACCGGGATCAGGTCGATGTCCACCGCATTCGCACCGCTGTTATCGATCGAGCCGCGCTGTCCCGTCGCGCCGTTGTGGCGGCGCTTGCCGTTGACCAGCACCAACGTGTACGCCGGGCCCAGGCTGCGGTTGCTCAACGGTCGGGTCACCGAGTTGTAGCCGGCGATGTTGGTGCCGAAGTTGAACGACGGCAGCAGCTTGGCGATTGCTTCGGACAGCTCGGCGCGACCGGTCTTGAGCAACTGGTCGCTGTTGATCACATCGATGGGCGCCGGGCTGTCGGCCACCGTGCGCTCCTGGCCACGCAGGCCGGTGGAGATCACGGTCACGGTGTCGAGCTTGGCGTCTTCGGCGAAGGCGGGCGCGGCTGCCAGGAGTACAGAGCTGGTCAGCAGCGACAGATGAAATTTTTTGAGCGCAGTGGGGAGTGCGATGTCTGGCATGTAGGCGACCTGGAGGGTGGGGGGTACGTCCTCCGCCAGGTATGGGGTCGGTCTGTGAAGCGAAGATATCTCTATAAAAAACCGTGGGGAAAGTCTTTTTTGGAATAAGCTAATTATTAATTAATGTTATTTTGAGAGATAATAAGATCATATATTTTTATTTAGTGCTTGAGGCGACTCCGTATGGTTGTGTGTGGGACTGAGTCAGGCTCGCTCGCAAGCTGTTCAAGGTCATGGACGGCTATTTGCGCGGCGACACGGATAATCTTTTAATGTGTCGTTACGATCGACTCCCGCCCGAACAACAAGATTTTGATGCGGCATCAGAGCAGAAGAAAAGCCATGGAAGTGATTAGAGCGACAGATCCTGTCAGATCTGCGAAATACGAGCGCTGGAAGACCCAATGGAAGGATCAGTCCGAGTTGGATGAGTTCTTTTTTATCAGTGATGTTGTACATCCTGAAGATGTCTTGATGTTTTCCAAGGTTTTATTCCCCGATCTGGTTGTTCATGAGTCGGGGGTGTTTCTGGCAAGCCAATTCACTGTCGAGGCTTTCACCAACTGGATGGAGACTTGTAATAAGGATGTGGTGGCGGTTGAAAAGCTTCTGAATCATATGCATCTGTATGATGTTTTTGGAGGCTGCAACGATAGGGTGGAAGAGGCTGTGTACGAACAGCTCTGCAGGATTGTTGCTCAGTCATGGAGGATGGTGTTGCTGAGTCAATTTCCAGAAAGGACATTTTGTGTCCAAGCGATAGTGTCCGATCAGGAATATGGCCCAGTGGTTACGTTCTCCCAAGTCAGCGTATAACCTTTCCGTTGCGGGAGGCCGCCGCACCGTCTGTTATCCCGTCGGGGGCGCAGCGCTTTTACGGACAGTCAGTTCAAAAGGCAGGGTCACATGCTGCTCAGGATTGGCTTTTTTCTCGATCAAGTTGATCAGCATTTCCACGGCCCTGCGCCCAAAGCCTTCGGCGGGCTGGGCAATGGTGGTCAGCGGCGGATCGCAGTAGTGCGCCAGCGGAATATCATCAAATCCCACCAGGGAGATATCTTCAGGCACGCGCAGGCCCGCTTCCTTGATGCGCTTGAGCGCGCCAATGGCCATTTCGTCGTTCTCGCAAAACAGCGCAGTAGGACGCTCCGGTAGTGTCAACAGACTGGCAGCACCCTCATAGCCGGCGCGCAGGCTGAAGTCGCCGTGGCAAATAATCGCCGGGTCACTGGGGATGCCTGCCTGCGCCAATGCCGCCTGATAGCCCGCCACTCGGTCCTGGGTCAGGGGGCTGCTTTGAGGGCCCTTGATCAAGCCAATCCGACGATGCCCCAGGCCGATCAGGTGCTCGGTCATCGCTTGGGCAGCCGCCTGGTTGTCGAGGCTGATGGTGGGATGGCGTCCGCCCTTGATCACCTCGCAGGCGTTGATCATCGGCGGCGTGTCTGTGCGGTCGGCCGGGAAAGGATCGTAGGCGCGCAACTGAATCACGCCATCGGCCTGATGGGCGTCAACCAGCCCGGCATATTCGCGCTCGACGTCTTCGCGGCCCTGGGTATCGCAGAGCAACAGTCGATAGCCGGCAGTCTGAGCCGCCTGTTGCGCGCCGCTGATCACGCGCGCGAAAAACGTGTTGGCAATCTTGGGAACCAGGATGACCAGGTTGGCGGTGCGCCGCGAGCGAAATTGGACCGCCATCAAGTTAGGGCGATAACCCACCTGTTCGACGGCAGCGTTGACCTTGTCGCGCGTGGCCTGACGCACGCGTTCGGGTGATGCCAGGGTGCGCGATACGGTCGCCACTGAAACCCCGGCGAGCCGGGCGACTTCACGAATATTGGACAAAATCACCTCTTGTTTGAACGCTAAGGCGGTCGAGCTTACCGCAGGTCTGCCTGCGCTTGAATCCTTGCGACTGTGGATTATCGATTTGACAGCCTTGCTTGCAGCGCATAAATTCCAGTTCAAATGTAACCGGTTACATTCTAATGGAAACAGCTTTCAGCCGAGCCGCGCAGAGAAGGTCAGCGATGAACACAGTGATACCCAAAATAAGAATGGGCTTTGTGGGTGGGGGGGAG
>NZ_JACART010000163.1:0-303 GCF_013386445.1 Pseudomonas sp. P7759 | reverse complement strand
CTCTTGAACTGGTGGGCTCTTACCGTCACCAGATGGCAACTGGATATCTCCTGGTGCCATGACAGGCGCCTTCAACAGCTTGCCTGTGCCAAGGTCGCTTTGGTCTTCCGAGGACACAAGCACTCGAGCATTGAACCGCGCAAAGCGAATGTTTTCGCGGCTATCAGCCCAAGCGATCCTACTGTTCACCACGTAAGCCAGTGCGCCGCCTCGATCACTGCCGAGCCTGATCGTCTGAATCCAAGCCTGCTCGATCAGTACCGACAACGCTCGCTTTGTCGTTGCTGTAGAGGTTTCCATCAG
>NZ_JACART010000162.1:0-320 GCF_013386445.1 Pseudomonas sp. P7759 | reverse complement strand
ACGGCCCGGACTACCAGCTTCCGGGACGGCCGCACCGCACCGGCCACGGCATCGGCCTGGATATCCACGAGGCGCCCAATCTGGTGCGCGGCGACACGACGCCGCTTGAGCCCGGCATGTGCTTCTCCAACGAGCCCATGCTGGTCATCCCGGGCCAGTTCGGCGTTCGTCTGGAAGACCATTTCTACATGGGCGAGGCAGGGCCCGTCTGGTTCACCCAGCCGTCGCACAGCCTGGACGACCCCTTTGGCGAGGCCGCCTCGGCGTGACGACGTCTCAATCCTGGGCGGTGGTTGGAGGCGGTCTGGTCGGGGCGGCGA
>NZ_JACART010000161.1:0-354 GCF_013386445.1 Pseudomonas sp. P7759 | reverse complement strand
GTGATTGGCAGTGAGTCTCCGGAGCGCGGCGTTAGGCCTTATGCGACGACGGCGGCGTTGATGCGGTTGATTGTGGCGATGCAGTTGTCGGCGGGGAAATCGCTGTGGATTGATCTGGGGGATTTTGCCGGGCGTGATGAGGTGGCGCAGCGTAAGGCGCTGCATGGGGGGATGGTTGGGGTGGGGTTGCTGCCTGCGCGGTCGGCTGTGGATGCGATGGATGGGCCGGCGCGGACTTATGCGGCGGCGTTGCGCACGCGGTATCGGCCGGGTGCGCGATTCAACGGGGTTGTGCGGTTGGTGCTGGCTGAGGATCCGGCGTTGGATGCGGCGGGGCATCAGCGGGAGCGGGGG
>NZ_JACART010000019.1:0-30681 GCF_013386445.1 Pseudomonas sp. P7759 | reverse complement strand
CGCTGTATGAGTGCATCCTCACCGGCGTGCCTCCGATCCAGAGCGGCATCGTGCACAACAACGTCGCGCGCCTGTCCAACCAGCGCAGCATTTTCCATTACGCCACCGACGCCGGCTTGACCACGGCAGCGGCGGCTTACCATTGGGTCAGCGAGTTGTACAACCGCACGCCCTTCCTCGCCGCCCGCGACCGTCATACCGACGACAAGTCACTGGCGATCCAGCACGGGCATTTCTACTGGAATGACCACTACCCGGATTCCCACCTGTTTGCCGACGCCGAGAGCCTGCGCCTCAAACACGCGCCGAACTTCCTGGTGGTGCATCCGATGAACATCGACGACGCCGGCCACAAGCACGGCCTCGACACCCCGCAATACCGCAACAGCGCACGCTCAGCCGACATTATCCTGGCCGACTACCTGCAAGCCTGGCTCGACGCCGGATACCAAGTGCTGGTGACCGCCGACCACGGCATGAACATCGACCGTTCCCACAACGGCCTGTTGCCGGAAGAGCGCGAAGTGCCGCTGTTTGTCCTCGGCAATGCCTTCAGCCTGAACCCCAACGCCATGCCGAAACAGACCGACCTCTGCGGCACCGTCTGCGAGTTGCTGGGCGTGCCCCACGACAAACCTGTCTGCCAGGAGCTGTTGAAATGATCCGTGGCAAATGGCTGGCGCTGCTGTGCCTGGTGCCCTTCGCACTGTTCTTTATCGTGTTCGAAATTGCCCCGCTGGTTTGGGTGCTGATCAACAGCCTGCAGACCGAAGAGGCCGGTTGGGGCGTGGAAAACTTCGTACGTATCTTCAGCTCGAAGTTCTACCTGCAAGCCATCCAGTTCAGTTTGGAGATCAGCTTCTACTCCAGCATCTTCGGCATCATCATCGCCACGCTGGGCAGCTATTCGTTGCGCCGGGTGGATTCGCCGCTGCGCAATTTCGTCACCGCTTTCGCCAACATGACCAGCAACTTTTCCGGCGTACCGCTAGCGTTCGCGTTCATCATTTTGCTGGGTTTCAACGGCAGCATCACGATCATGCTCAAGCAGGCAGGGATCATTCAGGACTTCAATCTGTATTCGAAGACCGGCTTGATCATCCTCTATACCTACTTCCAGATTCCCCTGGGCGTGTTGCTGCTGTACCCGGCCTTCGATGCGTTGCGCGAAGACTGGCGCGAGTCGGCTGCACTGCTCGGCGCGAATGGCTGGCAGTTCTGGCGGCATATCGGCCTGCCCGTGCTCACCCCGGCCCTGCTCGGTACGTTCGTGATTCTGCTGGCCAACGCCTTGGGCGCCTATGCCACGGTGTACGCCTTGACCACCGGTAACTTCAACGTGCTGCCGATCCGTATCGCCGGGCTGGTTTCCGGTGATGTGTCCCTCGACCCGAACATGGCCAGCGCCCTGGCCGTGGTGCTGGTGGCGCTGATGACCGTGGTCACCGTGGTCCATCAACTGCTGCTCAAGAGGAGCTACCATGTCTCGCGCTGAAGCCGGCCCGGCCTCCCTCTACCATCGAGTGGTGGTGTGGCTGTTGTTTGCAATCCTGGTGCTGCCGTTGGTGGGCACCTTCGTCTACTCCATTGCCAGCAGTTGGTCAGCGACCATCCTGCCCGCCGGCTTCACGGTGAAGTGGTACGTGCAGCTATGGAGCGACCCGCGCTTTTTGATGGCCTTCGGGCAGTCGTTGCTGGTGTGTGTCGGCGCGCTAATCCTGTCGGTGGTGCTGATTTTGCCGCTGCTGTTCGTGGTGCATTACCACTTCCCCAAGCTCGATGCGCTGATGAACATCCTGATCCTGCTGCCCTTCGCGGTGCCACCGGTGGTGTCGTCGGTGGGGCTGCTGCAGCTGTATGGCTCCGGGCCGATGGCGATGGTGGGCACGCCGTGGATTTTGATCGGTTGCTACTTCACCGTCGCGCTGCCGTTCATGTACCGGGCGATCACCAACAACCTGCAAGCCATCAACCTGCGCGACTTGATGGACGCCTCGCAACTGCTCGGCGCCAGCACCTGGCAGGCGGCGATCCTGGTGGTGCTGCCGAACCTGCGCAAAGGCTTGATGGTGGCGTTGCTGCTGTCGTTCTCGTTCCTGTTCGGTGAGTTCGTGTTCGCCAACATCCTGGTGGGCACCCGCTACGAAACCCTGCAGGTGTACCTGAACAACATGCGCAACAGCAGCGGCCATTTCACCAGTGCCGTCGTGATCTCCTATTTCTTCTTTGTGCTGGTGCTGACCTGGGCCGCCAACATCTTGAACAAGGACAAAAGCCAATGAGCTTCGTCAGCGTCCAACACCTGCAAAAAGGCTACGCCGGCACTCCGGTGTTCAGTGATATCAACTGCGAGATCGCCAAGGGTGAGTTCGTCACCCTGCTCGGCCCGTCCGGTTGCGGCAAATCCACACTGCTGCGCTGCATCGCCGGCCTGACCTCGGTGGACAGTGGGAAAATCCTGCTGGATGGGCAGGACATCGTCCCCTTGAGCCCGCAGAAACGTCACATCGGCATGGTGTTCCAGAGCTATGCGCTGTTCCCCAACATGACCGTGGAGCAGAACGTCGCGTTTGGCCTGCGCATGCAAAAGGTCAATGCTGACGACAGCCACAAGCGCGTGCAGGAAGTACTGCAACTGGTGGAACTCAAGGACCTCGCCGGCCGTTACCCGCACCAGATGTCCGGCGGCCAGTGCCAGCGCGTGGCCCTCGCCCGCTCCCTGGTCACTCGCCCACGTTTGTTGTTGCTGGATGAGCCGCTTTCGGCGCTGGACGCACGGATTCGCAAGCACCTGCGCGAGCAGATCCGCCAGATCCAGCGTGAGCTGGGGCTGACCACGATCTTCGTGACCCATGACCAGGAAGAAGCCCTGACCATGTCCGACCGGATCTTCCTGATGAACCAGGGCAAGATCGTGCAGAGCGGCGATGCCGAAACCCTCTACACCGCGCCGGTCGACGTGTTCGCCGCTGGCTTTATCGGCAACTACAATCTGTTGGACGCCGACAAGGCCAGCCAATTGCTGCAACGCCCGATCAACAGCCGCATTGCCATTCGCCCGGAGGCCATCGAGCTGAGCCGCAATGGCGACCTGGACGCCCTGGTGCGCAGCCACAGCCTGTTGGGCAACGTGATTCGCTACCGCATCGAAGCGCGCGGCGTGGAGTTGGTGGTGGATGTGCTCAACCGTTCGGCTGACGATCTGTACCCCGAGGGGCAACGCCTGGCACTTTCCATCGACCCCAGCGCCCTGTGTGAAGTAGCCTGATGCAACGATTGATTGAGAGAGCGTGACCGATGGCATTGGTAATTTTTGATCTGGACGACACCCTCATCCACGGTGACTGCGCCACACTCTGGAGCGAGCAGATGGGCCGCCTGGGCTGGGTCGACCCTGAGTCGTTCATGCGCAAGAACCACGAACTGATGGACGCCTACAGCCAGGGCAAGCTGAAGATGGAAGACTTCATGGACTTCAGCCTGGAGCCAATGATCGGCCGCACGCCGGAGGAAATCGAGCATTTAGTCGAGCCCTGGGTCGAGGACGTGATCGAGCCGCTGATCTACAGCGACGCCACCAAGACCATCGCCCGTCACCGCGCCAATGGCGACCGGATCCTGGTGATCTCGGCGTCGGGCACGCACTTGGTCACGCCGATTGCGGCGCGGATCGGGATTGATGAAGTGCTGGGGATCAACCTTGAAGTCAGCCACGGTGTGTACAGCGGACGCACCGTGGGGGTACTGACCTATCGCGAAGGCAAGATCACGCGGCTGATGGAATGGCTGGAGCAGGAAGGCGAGTCGCTGGAGGGCGCGTATTTCTATTCGGATTCGCGCAATGACTTGCCGTTGTTGCTGAAGGTGGATCATCCGCAGGTGGTGAACCCGGACCCGGTATTGCGCGAGCACGCCGAAAGGGCTGGCTGGCCGATCCATCACTGGGTCTGAAACCGACTTCCCTGATTTGAAATGCGATCAAATGTGGGAGCGGCGGTGCGACGATTCGACTTGCTCGCGAAGGCGGTGTGTCAGATGAAACATTCTTCACAGATACGCCGCCTTCGCGAGCAATCCCGCTCCCACATTTGGACTGCATTCCAAATTGAGATCAGTTCAAGGCCTCATCAATCACCAACACCAACTTTCCAGAAATCCGGTTGGTCGCCAACTCGGCAAACGCCGCTTCGGCATCCTTGATCGGGAAGGTCTTGGCCAGTTGCGGGCTAAGGCGCCCTTCAACAAACAACGGCCAAACATGCTGGCTCAAGTCACTGAACAGGTCGGCCTTGAACTGATCACTGCGGCTGCGCAAAGTCGAGCCCAATAGCTGAATACGCTTGCCCAGCACCTGCGCCAGGTCCAACTTGGCCTCGCGACCGCCCATCAAACCGATCAACACCCAACGGCCATCTAGGGCGAGCAGCTTGAGATCCAGTGCCGCATAGTCGCCACCCACCGGGTCGAGGATCACATCAAACGGCCCGAAATCCCGCAGCCCGTCGAGGCCATCGGTGCGTACCACGCCGCCCTGGGCGCCGAGCGCCTCGCAATAGGCCAGGCGCTCCGCCGAGCCGACGCTGACCCAGCACGGGCTGCCGAACGCCTTGCACAACTGGATCGCCGCCGAGCCCACGCCACTGGCGCCAGCATGCAGCAGCACTTTCTCACCGGGTTTGAGGCCGGCCAGTTGGAACAGATTGAGCCACGCGGTGCTGTACACCTCAGGCAACGCCGCCGCTTCGATCAGCGACAATCCTTCCGGCACCGGCAGAACGTGCCGCGCATCCACTACCACTTCCTCGGCCATGCCACCCCCGGCCAACAGCGCGCAGACACGGTCACCGACTTGCCAGGATGAGCCCGCCCCCACTTCGCTGATCACCCCGGAACACTCCAGGCCCAGCACTTGGCTGGCGCCTGGCGGCGGTGGATAAAGCCCCGCGCGCTGTAATAAATCGGCGCGATTTAGGCCCGCTGCCGCCACACGAATGCGAACTTGCCCTACATCGCACGTAGGAACGGGTTCTTCCAACCACGCCACATGACCGTCAACGCCTTGCAATGCTTTCACACTGCCTCCATAGTGAGTCTGGACTGAGCCCGTAGCTGTATCGCCGGGCTTTTTGCATTATGCGACCGGACCATATGGAACCGGCTCCCTCAAAGACGGCCTAATATGCGTTATCAATTGCCCCCGCGTCGAATCAGCATGAAGCATTTGTTCCCCAGCACCGCCCTCGCTCTTTTCATTGGTCTCGGCTTTGCGTCGATGTCGACCAATACGTTCGCAGCCAACAGCTGGGACAACCTTCAGCCAGATCGCGATGAGGTGATTGCCAGCCTTAACGTCGTCGAGTTGCTCAAGCGCCACCACTACAGCAAGCCGCCGCTGGACGACGCGCGCTCGGTGATCATCTATGACAGCTACCTCAAGCTGCTGGATCCGTCGCGCAGCTACTTCCTGGCCAGCGACATCGCCGAGTTCGACAAGTGGAAAACCCAGTTCGACGACTTCCTCAAGAGCGGCGACCTGCAACCCGCATTCACCATCTACAAGCGTTACCTGGACCGCGTCAAAGCGCGTCTGGACTTCGCCTTGGGTGAGCTGGACAAAGGCGTCGACAAGCTCGACTTCACCCAGAAGGAAACCCTTCTGGTGGACCGCAAGGACGCGCCTTGGCTGACCAGCACCGCCGCCCTCGACGACCTGTGGCGCAAACGCGTCAAGGACGAGGTGCTGCGCCTGAAGATCGCCGGCAAAGAGCCTAAGGCTATCCAGGAGCTGCTGACCAAGCGCTACAAGAATCAGCTCGCGCGTCTGGACCAGACCCGCGCCGAAGATATCTTCCAGGCCTACATCAATACCTTCGCGATGTCCTACGATCCGCACACTAATTATCTGTCGCCAGATAACGCGGAAAACTTCGATATCAACATGAGTCTGTCGTTGGAAGGCATCGGTGCCGTCCTGCAAAGCGACAACGACCAGGTCAAGATCGTGCGTCTGGTGCCGGCAGGTCCGGCGGACAAGACCAAGCAGGTGGCTCCGGCCGACAAGATCATCGGTGTTGCCCAGGGTGACAAAGAGATGGTCGACGTGGTCGGCTGGCGCCTGGACGAAGTGGTCAAGCTGATCCGTGGGCCGAAAGGCAGCGTGGTGCGCCTGGAAGTGATTCCGCACACCAATGCGCCGAACGACCAGACCAGCAAGATCGTGTCCATCACCCGTGAAGCGGTGAAGCTCGAAGACCAGGCCGTACAGAAGAAAGTCCTCAACCTCAAACAGGATGGCAAGGACTACAAGCTGGGCGTGATCGAAATCCCGGCCTTCTACCTGGACTTCAAAGCCTTCCGCGCGGGCGATCCGGACTACAAGTCCACCACCCGTGACGTCAAGAAAATCCTGACCGAACTGCAGAAGGAAAAAGTCGACGGCGTGGTCATCGACCTGCGCAACAACGGCGGCGGTTCCCTGCAGGAAGCCACTGAGCTGACCAGCCTGTTTATCGACAAGGGCCCGACCGTGTTGGTGCGCAACGCTGACGGCCGTGTGGATGTGTTGGAAGACGAGAACCCAGGTGCCTTCTACAAAGGCCCGATGGCGTTGCTGGTCAACCGCCTCTCGGCTTCGGCTTCGGAGATTTTCGCCGGCGCCATGCAGGACTATCACCGCGCCCTGATCATCGGCGGCCAGACCTTCGGCAAAGGCACCGTGCAGACCATCCAGCCGCTGAACCATGGCGAGCTGAAACTGACGCTGGCCAAGTTCTACCGGGTTTCCGGCCAGAGCACCCAGCACCAGGGCGTACTGCCGGACATCGATTTCCCGTCGATCATCGACACCAAGGAAATCGGCGAAAGCGCCCTGCCGGAAGCCATGCCGTGGGACACCATCCGCCCAGCCATCAAGCCCGCTTCGGATCCGTTCAAGCCATTCCTGGCGCAGTTGAAGGCTGACCACGACACCCGCTCCGCCAAGGATGCCGAGTTCGTGTTCATCCGCGACAAGCTGGCCCTGGCGAAGAAGCTGATGGAAGAAAAAACCGTCAGCCTCAATGAAGTGGATCGCCGCGCGCAGCACTCCGACATCGAAAACAAGCAGCTTGTCCTGGAAAACATCCGCCGCAAGGCCAAGGGTGAAGATCCACTCAAGGAGCTGAAGAAAGAAGACGAAGATGCGCTGCCGGCCGAAGCCGACAAGACCAAGCCGGAAGACGATGCCTACCTGGCCGAGACGGGCCGGATCCTGCTGGACTACCTGAAGATCACCAAACAGGTAGCCAAGCAGTAAATGATGGCGATTTAATGTGATCGCTCCGCGGAGTGTCATCATATAGACATCATTCTGTCGTGAAATGAAGGACCGCAGGTTTCCAGCCTGCGGTCCTTTTTTTTCGATCGAGATCGCCATGACCATGACCGAACAGCTGAATGCATTGGGCGTTATCCTGGCTCAAGGCAGTTTGCACAGCCTGTTCCAACCGATCATCAGCCTGTCTGAACGGCGCATTCTCGGCTATGAAGCCCTCAGTCGTGGGCCTTCCAACAGCCCGCTGCACTCCCCCATCGCCCTGTTCTCGGTGGCCAGCCAGGCCGGGCGACTCAGTGAGTTGGAGATCGCCTGCCGCGAAAGCGCGTGCCGACGCTTCAGTGAACAGAAGCTACCGGGCAAGCTGTTCCTCAATGTCTCGCCACAATCGTTGATGGAAACTGCACATCAACCAGGGCGCACCCTGCAATTGCTGCGTGACTTCGGTATTCCACCGAGCCAAGTGGTAATCGAGCTCACCGAGCAAACCCCCACCAACGATATCGATTTGCTGCAAACCGCCCTGCACCACTACCGCAACATGGGGTTCTCGATTGCCCTGGACGACCTGGGCGCCGGTTATTCCAGCCTGCGCCTATGGTCGGAGCTGCGCCCGGACTATGTGAAGATCGACCGCCACTTCATCGACGGCATCCATCAGGACGCGCTCAAGCGGGAATTTGTCGGCTCCATCCTGCAAATTGCCAAGGCGTCACGTGCCCAAGTGATTGCCGAAGGGATCGAGTTGCCTGAAGAGTTGGCGGTACTGACGGAGATGGGCGTGGACCTGGTCCAAGGCTACCTGCTCTGCCGTCCACAGGAACAACCGCCGCAGGAAGCGCGCCTGATGCTGCCCAAGCCCGACAGCGCCAACGTGGCGCTGAACGACGAAGGCAGCGACCTCAGCGCCTTGCTCAACGAACAGCCGGCGGTGGATCAGGACACCGCCACCGCCCAGGTGCTGGAAGCGTTCCGGCGCCAGGCCAACCTCAATTCCCTGGCGGTGCTGGATGGGCGCGGGCATCCAATCGGTATCGTCCACCGGCATTCGCTGTCGGATGCGCTGCTGAAACCCTTCGCCACCGACCTGTTTGCGCGCAAGCCCATCAGCCGCTTGATGAGCACCGACTTTCTGGCAGTGGAGCTGAGTCAGTCCCTGCAACAGGTCAGCCGTTTGCTCACCAGCCGCGCGCGGCAACGCATCGAGGAGGACTTCATCATCACGCTCAATGGCGATTACCTGGGCCTGGGCCGGGTGATCGATGTGCTCAAGCTGATCACCGAGCTGAAGATCCAACAAGCGCGCTACGCCAACCCGCTGACCCTGCTGCCCGGCAACGTGCCGATCCAGCAGTGCCTGACGCGACTGCTGCAACAACAGCGCGAATCGGTGATTTGCTACGTGGATATCGACAGCTTCAAGCCATTCAACGATATCTACGGCTATGGGCGTGGGGATGAGGTGTTGTTGTGCCTGGCGCAGTGCCTGAACGACCGTGTCGACCCCAGCCGCGATTTTGTCGGGCATATCGGCGGTGATGACTTTTTGCTGGTACTGGGCCCGCAGGATTGGCGCAAACGCCTTAATCAGCTGCTGGATGACTTCCACACCCAATGCCGACGTTTCTACCGCGCCGAACACCTTGAAGCGGGCTGCTTCGTGGCGCTCAACCGCCAGGGCGTGCGCCAGGAGTTTGCGCTGCTGTCACTGTCTATCGGCGTGGTGCATTTGTATCCACAGGCCTGTGGACAACTCGATGCCAGCCAGTTGGCGGAGCTGGCCTCGCAGGCCAAGCACCATGCCAAGGATATGGCCGGCTATAGCATCCATGTGATCGACAGCATGGACGCGCTGCCCCAGGCGCTTTAGGCCTCGGCAGATTCCGGGTACTCGTATTCGAACACCCGCACCACTTCCGATGCGTGCCAGGAGGCAGCGGCCACGCCATCGGACGGCCCGCTGAAACGGCCCAGGCGCTCGACACATTCAAAGAAACCGGTACGCGGCAGGCGACTGGCGCCCTGGCTTATCACCAGCGAGCTACGCAGAGGCTGCTCGGCCTTGGCGTCCAACGCCGCCAGGTGTTCCAGGGCGGCAGCCAGGGTCTGCATGGCCGGCGTGGGGAATTGCAGGCGCTCCAGCAGCGCGCGGTAGGTCAGCAGATGGCGCTGGCGGCGCGCCTGGTCCAGTTCGTTGAGTAACCCATCCCAGTGTTGACGACTGATACGTAGGCTCAAGATTCATCCCTCCAACCTGCAACGCCCAATTCCCAGGCCAGGCTGCGGCGGATCGCGGCATCCGGCTGGCGTTCACCACTTTCAATCAATCCAAGATACGAGGGGCTGATCCCCACGGTGCGGGCCAGGGTTTCGATCGCCAGGCCTTTGCCCTCACGCAAGCCGCGCAGGTCTGCGAGCGGGCGCAGGTCCTGTGCAGGGGCGGCTTGGGCAGGCGATGAGAGAGGAGGAAGCGTCGGTTGTTGCTGACCGGCAGCTTTTAGCAGCGCCTGGTACTGATCCCATGGCAACACCGCGTACTCGGGTTCGCCATTGCGTGAAATTATCTGAATATCCATGACTGCCCCGTAGGATAACTGCACTTACTTAGTAAGCTCTTTCCTTAGGAGTGTAATCCTAACAGCCCTAAAGGTCGCAGGGGGATAGTCACGTCATGCGTTTTTTTGCGGGTTTTCCTTGGCCAGCAGAGCGGGCGTCGCAGGCAGGCGCTCAACCACGGCAAGCTTTTCCGGACGCTGGGCGTCGCGCCAGGCGCGAAAAGCGCTCAGTTCGCCGTCCAGGGTCTTCATGACCCATGCCAGCACGGCAATGTCGTCGAGCATGCCAAACATGGGGATAAAGTCCGGGATCGCATCGATCGGGCTCAGGAAATACATCAGCCCTGCCACCACCGAGATCAGCGCCTTGGGGCTGATCGCCCGGTACTCGCCACGCCAATAAGCCAGGCACAAGGCCTGGAGCAACTTGAGGTCATCCTTGAGTTTGCCCAGGCGATTGCCTTGGCTGGAGCCCTTGGCGGCGACAGCGAACAGCAGCGTCGGCAAGCGCCCACGGCCCAGGAGACGTGCGGCCATGGGCAGGAAACGGGTGAAATTGAAGGGTGGTTTCATCGGTCACTCCAGTTCCAGGCGACATAAAAGGTTATCCACACAAATTGTGGATAACCTTGTGAACAGAGCCTATTTTCTGCGCTGAAAGCCACGGAGTACAAGGCTTGCAGTCAGATCGGGCGTTTTTTGCGCACTGAAAAAAAACCCAAGATTTCATTGACTTGGCGTTGATGTGCGGCTACCCGTACTCGAGTCTTATATCAGACTGTTGCAGGTTGCAGGCGTTCGATCGGATGTGTGCGGGTGCGGTTTCTGCAACCCCCAGAAACAACAACGCCCCGTCGAGACGGGGCGTTGTGTGTTCAGGCGCCTGTTACTTCTTGGCAGCCGGTGCAGCAGGAGCGTCAGCCTTGGCTGGGTCCTTGATGGCCAGCAGCTCCAGGTCGAATACCAGCACGGAGTTGGCTGGGATCGCTGGGCTTGGGCTTTGTGCGCCGTAGGCCAGGTCCGAAGGAATGTACAGCTCGACCTTCTCGCCCACGTGCATCAGTTGCAGGCCTTCGACCCAACCTGGGATCACGCCGCTGACCGGCAGGTCGATCGGGCTACCGCGATCCACGGAGCTGTCAAAGGTGGTGCCGTTGGTGAGTTTGCCGGTGTAATGCACAGTCACCACGTCAGTCGGCTTAGGCTGGGCGCCGTCGGCTTTCTTGGTGATCTTGTACTGCAGACCGGAAGCGGTGGTGACGACGCCGTCTTTCTTGGCGTTGTCTTCGAGGAATTTCTTGCCGGCGGCTGCCGACTCTTCACTCATCTTGGTCATGCGTTCTTCAGCACGTTTTTGCAGTGCGGCAAACGCTTCAACCAGCTCGTCGTCTTTGAGCTTCTGCTCTTTTTTGCCGACGGCATCTTCGATGCCTTGGGCTACTGCTTTGGAATCCAGGTCATCCATGCCTTCTTGGGCAAGGCTCTTGCCCATGTTCAGGCCGATGCCGTAGGAAGCTTTCTGCGCCGGGGTTTTCAGCTCTACGCTGGTCTGCGAATCACAACCCGCAAGTACCAGGCTAACCAGGGCCACCGCCGCCGCCAACCGATGCTGTTTCATGCTATTTCCTTGTTCATGCGCCAATAGGGCATTCGAATAAAGTCGCGAGCTTATCAGGCGGCCACGACCAATGGCTACCGGCATGTGAGCAGGAAACTTCTGATAAGTTCACGTGTTTAAAAGCATTTTCATTCATGATGGAGGCCCGCGAAGGATCGCGGGACCGCCCACTACCGGGCTCATGGCCACTTGCCGCACCTGTGGCGTAGTGGCATAACATCGCGACAACTCGACAAGGCCGAGACAAGGATAGCCATCTTGCGCATTTTTTCCCGTGTTTTACTCCTGATATTCACCCTGCTGGGCATCGCCCTGGCCGTGGTGCTCTATTACACCGTCAACCCCAAGCTGCCGGACTACGTGCCCGTGGAGCAGGTGCACTACCAGGACCAATGGAGTGCCGCCGACCGCCAGACCTATTACTTCACGCCCCAGGGCACCCAGGTAAAAGGCCTGCACTACGACTGGTTCACCGCTCTGGAGTTGCCGTTTTCCGAACAGCGTTTCGCAACGCCCGAGTATCTGGCACGCTTTGGCTTCCTGGTGGACCCCAAGCAAGTGCCCACTGCGCAAAACCCCGGCAACCTGCCGGTGGGTTTCGCCCGGCATAAAAACGCCGGCAGCAACGCCCAATACCTGGATATCACCTGCGCCGCCTGCCACACCGGCGAATTGCATTACAAAAACCAGGCGCTGCGTATCGACGGCGGTTCCGCTCAGCACGTGCTGCCCTCCAGCGTGCCGACCTTGCGCGGCGGCAGTTTCGGCCAGGCCTTGGTCGCGAGCCTCGCCGCCACCTATTACAACCCGTGGAAGTTCGAACGTTTTGCCCGCCAGGTGTTGGGGGATCGCTACGACGCCGAGCACAAGCAACTGCGTAAGGACTTCAAGCAGTCGCTGAACCAGTTCCTCAAAGTGGCTTGGAACGATACTCACCGTGGCCTCTACCCCACTGAAGAAGGTCCTGGCCGAACGGACGCCTTTGGCCGTATCGCCAACGCCAGCTTTGGCGATGCCATTTCCCCGGACAACTATCGCGTCGCCAATGCACCGGTGGACTACCCGCAGCTGTGGGACATCTGGACCTTCGACTGGGTGCAGTGGAACGGCTCGGCCCAGCAGCCCATGGCGCGCAACATCGGCGAAGCCCTGGGGGTCGGCGCGACCCTGGCGTTTTTCGACGACGCCGGCCAGCCACTCCAAGGCGATGCGCGCTACCCATCCAGCGTGCGGGTGCGCGACCTCAACCTGATCGAAGAAACCCTGCAGCGCCTCAAGCCACCGACCTGGCCCGAGGACCTGTTCGGCACCGTCGACAAGCCGCTCGCCGCCCAAGGCCGTGCACTCTTCGCCGAAAACTGCGCCGGCTGCCATGTGCCCAGCGTCAGCCAGGAAGGCGGACGCCCGGTGCAACAGCTGAAAATGCTGCCAGTGGACTACATCGGCACCGACTCCGGTACTGCCAGCAACATCGCCGACCAACGTTACGACCTCAGCGCGTTGCAATGGGACCTGGCGGAATTGGCCAAACTCAACGTCGAACTGCACCCCACGCCGACCGAGCCGCTGGACCTGAAAAAGCTGTCCGTGGCCAAGGGCCTCGCCTACGTCACCGCGTTCGTCGAAGAACATGCCTACCGCGCCGCTGGCGTAACCCCGGCCGAGCGCCCGCGCCTGGACGGCTACGGCCTGCCCATCGGCGTACGTGAGTTGCGTGCTTACAAGGCGCGGCCATTGGCGGGCGTTTGGGCGACGCCGCCGTTCCTGCATAACGGTTCGGTGCCGACGATCTACCAATTGCTCTCGCCCCAGGACGAGCGCAGCACCACCTTCTATAAAGGCACGTTCAACTACGACCCGCGCCACCTCGGCTTCGAGACAGGTGCGTTCAAGAATGCCTTTTTGTTCGATACCAAAATCACCGGCAACTACAACAGCGGTCACGAATTCCGTGCCGGCAGTCGTGGCAACGGCGTAATCGGCCGTGGCCTGCTGCCGCAGGAACGCTGGGCGCTGCTGGAATACCTCAAAGTGCTGGGCGGCCCGCTGGAGCAACAACTGCCATGATGATTCGATCCCCCTACGACCGACCTTCCCTGCTCGCCCGCCTGTGGCTGCGCATCGGCGCGTTTCTGGGCAAGACCCTGCTGTGGCTGGTGGGCCTCGGCCTGCTCGGTTGGCTGGGTGCCAGCGCGTGGTACGCCTGGCAACACAGCGGCCCGGTGTCACCGAACGAGCAAATTCCGTCCGGGGAGGCGGCGATGACCCAAGGCATCATCCAGACGGCGGTGCGCATCGTTGACCAGCACCGTGAAGGCACGCGCTACCTGCGCGATGCCCATGCCAAGGCCCATGGGTGCGTGAAGGCCGAGGTCAGCGTGGTACCGGATCTTGATCCAGCATTGCGCCAAGGCGTGTTCGCCGAACCGGGCAAAACCTGGCAGGCGATGATGCGGCTGTCCAACGGCAACGCCTACCCGCAGTTCGACAGCATCCGTGATGCGCGGGGCATGGCGCTCAAGCTGCTGGACGTGCCGGGCAAGCAACTGCTGGCCGACCAACAGGCGCGCACGGAACAGGACTTCGTGATGTTCAGCCACCCGAACTTCTTTGTCAGCGATGTGGCGGAGTACGCGCAGAACATCGGCGCGCAAGCGGATGGCAAGAAAGTCCTGGCGTTCTTCCCCAAGGCCGACCCACGGACCTGGCAGGTGCGCCACCTGTTTATCGCCCTGGCGACCCTGGCGCCCGCACCGGCCAGCCCGACGCAGACCACGTACTTTTCGGTGTCGCCCTACAAGTTCGGCGCGGCCAACGCCAAGTTCCGCGTCGCGCCCGACCCGCAGAGCTGCCCGGAATATCAACTGCCCAAGCAGAACCAGGACCTGCCGAACTTCCTGCGCAGCGCCTTGAGCCAGCAGCTGTCCACCGACCGCGTGCCTGCGTGTTTCGTGCTGCAGATCCAGCGGCAGAACCCGCAGAAATTCATGCCGATCGAAGACACCAGCATCGAATGGAAGGAGAGCGATGCGCCCTATGAAACCGTGGCCAAGGTGCGCATCCCGGCGCAGGATTTCGACACACCCGAGCAGAACCTGGCGTGCGACAACCAGTCGTTCAACCCCTGGTTTGGTGTAGCGGAACACCGCCCAATCGGCGGCATCAACCGCTTGCGCAAGGCCGTGTATGAAGCGGTCAGCGATTACCGCCACAGCCGCAACGCCCCGTAAAGAGTGCGTAACAATGGACCCGGCGGCGTAAGGATTGCGTCGGGTCTATTGAGCCGTTTTCACCCCGCCTCTACCGTGAGTACCTACCCCATCACCCGTAGGAAATCACCGTGGAAAGCTCAACCATCGGCATGATCGTACTGACCCTGATCGCCGTGTTCGGCACCGCGTCTTTTTGCTTCGAACACCTGGCGACACGCCAGACCAAAAAGAAAAAAACCGGCCAGCACTGACCCTCAGCCAGCCGGTTCTGCCTCTGCCGTCCGAGCCTGCAACCATTGACGAAAGCTGCGCACCGCCGCCGGCGGGTTGCGGTGGTGCGGCTGCATCAGGTGCAGGCGGCCGCGACTGTGCATGCTGTGGGGCAAGGCCATTTGCAGGCGCCCGGAATCGAGGTCGCTGTCCAGCAAGCGCTTCCAGCCGAGGGCGACGCCGTGCCCCATCACCGCCGACTGCATCAACAGTTGATAGCTGTTGGTGCGCAAGGCGTGACGCGGCGAGTAGTAATCGGCGCCCGCATCGGCGAACCAGTCGGCCCAGGTGAGCCAGTCGTGATGGTGGTCCTCCACAATCAGCAAAGTGTGAGCGTGCAACAAGTGATGCAGGTCGCGAATCGGGCCGTGACGCTCAAGGTAATCGGGGCTGCACACGGTGATGACCTGTTCGCTGTCAAACACCGGCGACAGCTCAAGGCCGTGGGGCGCCGCCAGTTCATCCAAATGATAGAACAAACCCAGATCGTATTCGCTGACATCCAGGTGGCTGGGGCTTTCGCTGCACAGGATGCGGATATCCAGGTCCGGGTGGTCGCGCTGGAACTGCGGCAACAGACCGGCCAGCCAGATAGAGCTGATGGTGGGCGTGCTGGCCAGCGTCAACTGGCGATCGGCACCACGCCTGCGCAATTCGGCGGACTCGCGATCAAGCTCGCGCAACAAGCGTTGGACGGTACGAAAATAACGCACCCCGGCGGGTGTCAGGCTCAGGCCCTGGGCCAACCGATAAAACAGCGGGCGGGCCAGGTCTTCTTCGAGGCGCTTGACCTGGCGGCTGACTGCGCTTTGGGTCAAGTTCAGTTCATGGGCCGCCTGGGTGAAGCTCAAATGGCGGGCCGCCGCTTCGAAGGTCTGCAAGCAGTTGAGGGGAGGAAGATCGACGTTTCGGCGCGACATGAGCAAGTCCATTGGCAATGACGGGCCCAGGTTACCCCAGGCCCGCAGAGATCACGTTGGCGTGCATCCTGCCAGTTGCCTGCTCAGAGCGCGACCCTGGCCACGCGTTTACTCCATTGCCGACGGTGTTCCAACTGGCCGTTTTCCCAGGCGGTCTGCTCCGCTTCGATGTAGAACCACTCGGCATCGGCGTGCACGCTCAAGTGGCTTTCCACCTCCACGGTCCACTGGTCGCGGCCGACACGGTAGTGCCATTCGATATCGGCGCGCGTCGACAGCGGATCCCAAGGCAAGGTGCGGTATTGCTCGGTGCAACGCTGGTCCACCGACAAGCCGTGGTCGGTAAAACGCACAGACCCTAGGTCATCTTCGATTTTCACGCAGACTTCACCACTGCCCACATCTTCGATCAACGTACGCTTCGGCGCAGCAGCACGTAGGACTTCCATCGCCACCGGCGTAGCCGACTGCGGCGCTTCGAACGGGCAGTCCACCGCCTCGCCGTTGAATATCGGCAGTTGCAGGCTTTGCAGGCTCGGCAGCAACGTCAGGGTGGTCAGCTCGCGGCTCGGCCACAGCAACGGGAAACTCGCGGTGCTGAGGGCCAGGCGCAAACGATAGCCGGCGGGCAGGCGCATGCCGACGTGGTCGAGGTTTAACTGCACATCCATCGGTTCACCAGGGACTACAGGCGTTACCTGGGAAAAGTCTTCACGCAGGGTGAGATTAAGCACACCGTAGCTGATCTGCGTGACCTGCCCGTCCGGCGCAATTGCATTCAGCCGGGCGACCAATTGGCCACAGGCGGTGTCACTGGCCAGGCGCAACTTAAGACGTGCATCGCCGAGCAGCGCCAGCGGCTCGGTCAGCGGCTGGGAGTCGAAGCACAGCGAGTGGGCGTCATCACGGCGTTGATCCGTCGGCCCGTCGGGGCCAAACCAGATGGCGCAGTATTCACCCTGATGCAGGCCGGTAGTCAGCGGCGAGCAGAGACTGCGCGGCGCCGCCAAAGGCTCTGATCCTGCACTCAGGCCCTGTTCACCGAGACTGAAATCGGTCCATTGCACCTGCGGATCCGGCCAACCTGCCGTTTGCACCCAAATCCCCGGCCGCTCGGCATAACTGCCCTTCGGCGACAGAATATCCTGTAGGTAGAAGGTGCAGGCTGCGTCATCCATTACCCCGTTATCGATGCCCTTAAGCCAGTGATCCCACCAGCGTTTGGCCTCTTGCAGGAAGCCGATGGCTGGGTTCGGCACGGCAAAATGAGGGTACTTGTGGATCCACGGTCCGATCATGGCTTTCTTCGGGCCCGGCAGGTTTTGCATCAGGCGCGAAACGGTGTTGCGATAGGCATCGCCCCAGCCGCCCACCGCATACACGGCGGCCTTGATCTTCGAATAGTCCTCGCACACTGAACCATGGCGCCAGTAATCATCGCGGGTCTGGTGTTGCAGCCAGGTTTCCGCCAGCAGCGGCATGGCGTCCAGGCGTTGGTGCCAGAGGTTTTTCCAGTCGTCGACCAACAGCGGGTCGGGCACCGCCGCGCTGAAGTTGAGCATGGTGGCAGCCCAGCCGAAGTTCTCCATCAACAGGTTGCCGCCCTTGTAATGGATGTCGTCGGCAAAGCGGTCATCGGTGGAGCACAGGGTGATGATCGCTTTCAACGCTTTGGGCTGGCGCGCCGCAACTTGCAGGCCGTTGAAGCCGCCCCAGGAAATACCCATCATGCCGACATTGCCGTCGCACCAGGGTTGCTGGCACAACCAGTCGATCACTTCGAGGGCGTCGTCCTGTTCCTGCAGCAGGTATTCATCGGCCATCAGGCCCTGGGATTCACCGTTGCCTCGCATGTCCACCCGCACACACACGTAGCCCTGCCCCGCCATCCACGGATGGGTCAGCGCGTCGCGTACGGCGGTGCCGTCGCGTTTGCGGTACGGCAGGTATTCGAGGATTGCCGGGAAGGTCTGCAAACCGGCGACTTCCGGCAACCAGATGCGCGCGGCCAACTGGGTGCCGTCCTTCAAGGGGATCAGGCAGTGCTCGATTTCGCGCACGGTGTAAGCAAATTCAGTGACGATTTCCATCAGTAACTCCTACAGCGGTTCAATCGATCAGCGGGCGAAATCCGGCACCGGGCTGGCGCCGCGCAGTTCCGTCTCGGGGGTCCGCTGAAGGCGTTTCACGTCCAGCAATGCGGGGTTTTTCAACCAGAAGATCAGCGAGGTACTGGCCAGCAACACCAGGATCATGCCTGGCAGGCCGCCGAGGTTGGAGAGCATCTTCACGCCGTCGATGCCGACGAATGAGACCATCACCCACGACACGGAGCCGATGATCAGGCCCCAGACGATCTTCAGCAGCGGGTTGCCGTCCAGGTCGGAATCGGCGGTCACACCTTTGCTGCACAGGTTGGCGATCACATCGGTGCTGGAGTCGGCGGCAGTGACAAAGGAGATGAACGCCACGAACAGCAGGAACGCAATCATCAGGCCGCTCGCCGGCAGTTGCTGGAACATCTGGTACAGCACGTGCTCCACGCCCTGCTCGTTAAGCACACGGTTGAGGCTGCCGTCGCCCAGCGCATCGAAGTACAGGCTGGTGCCGGAGAAGATGCAGATCCACACCGCCGTGAACAATGCAGGGTAGAGCATGTTGATATGGATGAATTCACGCACCGTGTAGCCACGGCCGATCTTGCCGAGGAACAGCGCGCTGACCGGCGCCCAGGCAAACCACACCGACCAGTAGAACACCGTCCAGCTGTGCGGCCAGGTGTCGCCACTGGCGGCGCCGGTGAACAGGCTGCGGCTGAAGAAGGTGTCGAGGTACACGCCGAGGGACTCGACGCCGAGGCTGAACATGTACAGGGTCGGCCCGCACAACAGCACGAACAGCCCCAGGGCCAGCATGATCCAGGTGTTGAACGAGGACAGCATCACAATGCCTTTCTGCAGGCCGCTGGCGGCCGAGGCGACAAAGGTGATGACGATGATTGCAATAATGATGGCCAGGCGGAACGGCGTGGTTTCACCGCCGATGTACTGGGCCAGGCCACCAGCCAGGGTCAACGCACCGGTACCCAGGGACGAGGCCATGCCGGCCACCAGGGCGAACATCGCCAGGGTGTCGATCAGCCCGGCATAGCGCCGGACCCGCGCTTCGCCCAGCAACGGTTCAAGCATGGCGCCGATGGAAAAGTTGCTGCGGCGGTTGTAGAACACCAGCGCAAACACCAGCGAGGGCACCAGGTAGATGGCGTAGGGCGTGATGGTCCAGTGCAGGAACATCGTCGACATGGCAAAGCTCTTCGCCGCCGAACTGCCCGCCTCGATCGGCAAGCTGGTGGGCGGGCCGTACAGGTGGTAAAGCGGCTCGGCGGTGGTCCAGAACAGCACGCCCACCGCCAGCGTGGTGCACAGCGCCACCATGAACCAGCGCCATTTGCTCAGCAACGGCTGGGCGTCTTCACCGCCGATACGCACCTTGCCCAGCGCGGAAAAGTAGACGATCGCTGTCAGCACTACCATGGCAAACGAGCCGGCACTGAACAGCCATGAGAAGTTCTTCAGGATCAGGTTGTTGAGCTGTTTGCTGACCGCAAGAAACGCATTCAGGTCAACGTAGCTGGCGATCACTGCCGCCAGCAGGATCAGGAACGTTGGCCAGAACACCAACGGACGCAGTGGATATTTCATAGAGAGCCATTCCCCTTGCAGACTATTTTTATGTTGGAGAGCGGGTCCCCGCAGCATCCTGCTGCCGGTAACCCGCCTGGAAGTCTTCGCGTGGCTATAGATAAACGTTTAAGCGACCGAGGACGCAATCAACCAATGTGCATGGGGGTATTCCCCCACGTCATGACGCACCCGTACAGTTCAGGACGAATAGGCAGTGCACACTGGCAGGGCATAAGAAGGCTAAATCGCAGACAAAAAAAACCGCTCTATGAGCGGTCCGGCCTTGCAAATCAACCTACGATCCCGAGACGCAAGGCCGTTTTCAGCGGTTTTACTGCGCCGCTTTTTCGATCAGGTCAGCCACAACCTGTGGGTTGGAGATCATGACCGCGTGGGATGCGCCTTTGACCACAACCGTTTGTTTCGAGTGGGCGCGCTCGGCCATGAAGGCCAGCGCGGCGGGCGGGATGGCCTTGTCGGCGTCGCCGAACACGAACCAGGACGGCAGGGTTTTCCAGGTCGCTTCGGTGGCAGCGTCACTCAGTGCGGCCGCAGTGATCGGGCGTTGGGCGATGGCGGCCAGGCGCGTGGCGGCCTCTGGCAGGTCGGCGGCGATCTGGTCGTGGAACTTGTCCTGCTGGATATACAGGTCCTTGTTACCGTCAGACAGTTCAACCGGTTTTTCCAACGATGCAGGCAGCGTGCTGCCCGGGAACCTGGCCATGATGTCATGCACGCTTTCGCCCTTTTCTGGCGCGACGGCAGACACGAATACCAGGCCTTTCACATTCGAATTGCCCTTGGCGGCTTCGGTGATCACCGGGCCGCCATAGGAATGCCCCACTAACACCACGGGATGCTTGAGGGTGCGGATCAGCTCGACCACCGAGCGCGAATCGTTTGCCAACCCACGCAACGGGTTGGCAGCGGCGATCACGTCATAGCCGTCCTTGTGCAGGATTTGTGTCACGCCGTTCCAGCTGGACGAGTCGGCAAAGGCGCCGTGAATCAGGACAATCGTGGGTTTGGTATCAGACGTTGCAGCGAAGGCGCTGGAACAGATGGCAAGGGCAAGAGCGAGACCGGGAAAAAACGTTTTCATAGGAGTCCTGTCAATAAAAATACTGATCAATAGAAAAATCGTGGATTGTCGCCGGCGCACTATCGTCCCTTCCCTGGGACCGCGGAACGTCCATGGTTCACAATTGACTATTCCAAGGCATGGAACGGCGGGTTAGTTGCGCTTCACGGTGCGGTCGAGGAATTCCAGGATATCTGCGCCGATTTGATCGAGATGGGTTTCCAAAGCGAAGTGCCCGGTGTCAAAGAAACGTACGTCCGCGTGTTTCAGATCACGCTTGAACGCCTCTGCTCCCGGCGGGATGAAGATCGCATCGTTCTTGCCCCATACCGCCAGCAAATGCGGCTGATGATCACGGAAGTACTGCTGCAGTTGCGGGTACATATCGACGTTGGCCTTGTAATCGCGGAACAGGTCCAGTTGGATTTGCGCGTTGGCCGGCTGGCCGACATGCGCCGCGTCCATCAAGTAGGTTTCCGGAGCGATAACGCTGGGGTCCGGCGTGCCGTGTTGGTATTGATCCTTGATCGCGGCCACGTCCAGCACTGCACGCAAGGCGTCGCGGTTGGCTTGGGAGGGGTCTTCCCAATACTTTTTCACCGGTGCCCAACCGTCACTCAGCCCTTCAACGTAGGCGTTGCCGTTCTGGGACACGATCGCGGTGACCCGCTCCGGATGCTTGACCGCCAGGCGCCAGCCCACAGGAGCGCCGTAATCGAAGACCTGCAACGCGTATGTCTTGAGGCCCAGCACCTGGGTGAACTGGTCGATGGTGTTCGACAGATTCTCGAACGAATAGGTGTACTGCCCCTGCGGCGGGCTCTCGGTCAAGCCGAACCCCGGCAAATCCGGCGCAAGCACGTGATAGCGCTTGGAGAGGATGGGGATCAGATTGCGGTACATGAACGATGACGTGGGAAACCCGTGCAGCAACAGCACGGTGGGATTGGAGGGGTCACCCGCCTCGCGATAAAAGACATTGACGTCCTTGACCTGGGCGTAACGGTAATGCACTTGGTTGAACGCAGCGATCTTCGCATTCATGCTTATCTCCGGCGCCGCGTTCGCGGTCATCATGCCAAACCCACTGCTAATCACGGCACACGCACACATTGCGGCGAGCAACTTATTAAGACTCATACGGTTTACCTGACTGTCCTGCATAAAAATTCAGAGTACTTGACTGCCGAACAAGTATGCGCATTCACACCTCGGATGATAATCGGGTAATCTTGCGAATAACCTTCAACAGAAATGGGAAGGTCTAAGTTCACGCTTTTTTCATCCAATGAAATAATCATCCCTGCGTTACCGCCTCTTTTCATCTAATCAGCCATCAACTTACCCTTCAACTTTCAGGACATTACCGATGGACCGTATCGAAGCCATGACGTTATTGCTGGCCACTATTGATACCGGCAGTTTTTCCGCAGCCGGGCGAGCATTGCGAGTCCCCGTGCAAACGGTCAGTCGCAAAGTCGCGGAACTTGAACGTTGCATCGGCACCCAGTTGCTGACGCGGACCACCCGCAAAATAGCCCTGACCGATGCCGGGGCCAGCTACGCACAAGCGGCGCGGTCGATCCTGGAACAACTCGCCGAGGCCGAGCGCGTGGCCGCCGGAGAGTTCGTCGCTCCCCGTGGTGACCTGGTGATATCCGCCCCGGAACTGTTTGGCAGGCTTCATGTGTTACCCGTGGTCAGCGATTTCCTGGAGCGTTTTGCGGACATCAACATCAAGCTGGTGCTGGGCGATCGCAATGTCGACCTGTTCGACGATCAGATCGACCTGGTCGTGCGCATCGGCCATCTGCCGGACAGCGGCATGATTGCGAGCCAGGTTGGTACGCTGCGTGGCGTGGTGTGCGCAAGCCCGCGGCTGCTGGAGGTGCACGGCGTGCCGCAAACACCCCAGGCGCTGAAAAACATGCCTTGCATCTCGACGTTTGGTCCCAATATCACCTCGACCTGGCGTTTCATTGATCCGCACGCGGGATCGCCGATAGAACTGGCGCTGACGCCGCGGTTGCTGACCTCGGCAGTCGCGCTGGTCGACGCGGCGATCCAGGGCACTGGCGTGGCCCGCCTGCTCCACTACCAGGCGTTCGAAGCGATTGATTCGGGCACCTTGCGCGTGGTGCTTGAAGACTACGAGTTGACGCCCTTCCCGGTGCACCTGCTGTACGCCGGGCACCCCCACATGCCGCTGAAGATGCGCCGTTTTCTCGAATTTGCGACACCCCGCCTGCGGCAATCGTTGGCGCACTTTTCAACCCATCGCTGAAAATCCAAGGCACTCTCCTAAAAACAATATCGTTTCACGCATTATTTTTTAATCGTTATTCGAACGCTACACGAAACAATCGCGCCGACACTGCATGACACTCGACAACAACTAACAACACTGCAATACGGATACTTCCGCAACATGAAACACTGCGACCACTCTTTCAAAAACCGATATAAAACCCACTCTTTCATTTCAGATCCTCGCACTTGACGGTGCATTACACCCCTCTATAAATTCAATTGGACCGATCGTTCGGTACATTTAAACAGTTAACTTTTAGGGCATTTCCAATGGCACGCATTAACGTACTGACTCCAGCAACAGCCACCGAAGAACAAAAACAGATCTTTGCCAAGACCGAAGGAAAGTTTGGTAAAAACCCGCTGATCATGAGTGCTCTGACCAACTCGCCGGCCACCATGAACAGCTATTTGACGCTGTTCCAGAACTTGACCGATGGGCGCTTCGATAAACAACTGGCCCGCAAGATCGGCCTTGCCATCGGTGAAGCCAACGGCTGCGAATACTGCATTTCGCTCCTGGCCTACATTGCCAAACTGCAGAAGCTCACCGAGATCGACATTGAACTGGCACGCAAAGGCCAGTCGGTGGACACCAAGGAAACCGCACTGCTGCAATTCGTGCTGCAACTGGTCAACCACAAGGGCGACCTCACCGATGAGGAAGTCCAGGCAGTCAAGGATGCCGGCTGGAACGACGAAGACATCACCGAAGTGTTCGGCCACCTGACGCTCAACTTCATGACCAACTACTTCTGGAAAGTAGCGCGTACCGATGTCGACTTCCCGATCCTGCGTCTGTTTGACCAAAGCAAGATCTCGCGCGGTGGCAGCCACGCGTTCAAACAAGTGGTTTGAAGGGGATAAGCGTGGCTTCAGGCTCGGCGCCTGAAGCCACGACTACGTAGACCGAGAGCCCCACACACAATGGCTAAATCACGCAAGGTAGCAGACGACGTAATGATCGAACGCCTCGGCCAGGCGTTCAAGGACGTCGGTTTCGAAGGGGCCTCGATGTCAATGCTGTCGTCTGCCACGGGGCTGACGAAATCCAGCCTTTACCATCGCTTTCCCAATGGCAAGGAACAGATTGCCGAAGAGGTTTTACAACACACGCGGCGGTTTCTGGAAAGCCAGGTGTTCCCGATCCTGCAAGGCGATCTGCCTGCGGCAAAAAAGATGGCGTTGTTCACGTCGGCCATGAGCAAGGTCTATCTGGAAGGCGCCGAATCCTGCCTGCTGAACATGTTGTCGCCCCCGCGCAATCAGGCGAATGCCTGCGGGCAAGCCATTGCCGAGACCTTCCATCAGTTGCTGGACGGTTTGATGACAGTGGCAAAAGCCTCAGGCGCTACAGACGCTACAGCGCGCAATCGCGCCGAACAGGTATTGATCGAGCTGCAAGGCGCGTTAGTGGTCGCGCGGGGTATTTCGGACCTGAGTGTCTTTAGCCGGATGTTGGACAGGCTGCCGGCAATCATTCTGCAACCGTAACTTTGATGACTTAGGAAGTTCCCATGAAACGTATCCTGATGCTGTTGGCCAATGGTGTAGAACCGCTTGAAATTGCCGCATTTACCGATGTGTTCGGCTGGGCGGACCTGGTGGGTGAAACGCCCTTCACCTTGGTGCACGCTGGCCTGCGGCCTGAAATCCAGACCACGTTTGGATTGCACCTGCGCATTTCAAATCGATTGGAGGACCTGAATCTCGACGAATACGATGCACTGGCCCTGCCCGGTGGCTCTGAACCGGCAGGCTTCTACGAAGAAGCATTAAGCAGGCCGTATCTCGCCGCGATCCAGCACTTCGCCGATGCCGGCAAACCCATCGCCAGCGTGTGTGTGTCTTCCATTGCGCTGGGTGCAGCGGGCGTGTTGGAAGGGCGAAACGCAACGGTGTACCACCAGATTGGCGGCAAGCGGATGAAGCAACTGGTGGACACTGGCGCCCGCTTCCTCGACCGGCCGGTCGTCGAAGATGGCCAGTTCATTACCTCCAGCGGCCCCGGCACGGCCTCGGAGGTCGCCTTCTTGTTGCTGGAGCGCCTGAGCAGTGTGGACAACAGCCTGACCGTGCGCAAAAGAATGCGCTTTGATAGCCCCAGCCAGCACTGGTTTGACACGCCTCAAGTCATGTAATCGTGTTCATCTAAAGGCTCCGCAAAAAACACGACGTTCTTCAGAGGCATCGTGTTTTTTTACGCCTGGACCGACCCTTCCAGAAAACGAAACACAGTGTTGTCAGCCAGGCCTATTCAAGCCCCGCCTTACATCAAAGAACATGCGTCAACGCCTGGCGCATGCTCCGGCAGTGTTCTGATAGCTGTGTGCAAAACAGGGAAGTTAGGAAACACAACCAGGGGTTAACCATGGATCGCTTTCAAGAAATGCAGACTTTTTTAACCGTGGTCGAGGAAGGTGGATTTTCGGCGGCGGCTCGCCGCCTTGAGATATCGCCGGCCAGTGTCACTCGCGCGGTGGCCGCCCTGGAAAAAAGAATCGGGGTGCACCTTATCTTGCGCAATACCCGAAGCATGAGCCTCAGCGAAGTGGGCGAATACTTCCTCAAGGATTGCCGCCACATCCTAGAGCGACTCAGAGAAGCTGACGAAGGCGTCGACGGTACCTCTGCGGCCTCCCCCTCCGGCCTGCTGACGCTGGCGGTGCCGATCCTGTTCGGCGAGCGCTACATCGCACCGCTGCTGGGGCACTACACGGCCCGATTCAAAGACGTCAGCCTGTCCAGCATCTTCCATGACCAGCCCGTCAACAGGCTGGAGGATGGCGTTGATGTCGCCATTCGTATCGGCAGCCGCATCAGTGACAGCGAGCACGCGATCCCCCTCGGCAAGGCACGACAGATCTTGTGTGCCGCGCCGGCTTATCTGGACACATACGGGCGCCCCACATGCCCCGAAGACCTGCTCAAGGCCGATACCATCTGTTCATTCTCCAGCCAGCGTGCTCAAGCGTGGACACTGATGAGCAAGGGGCTGGCCGTGACGCAAAGAATCAACCCGCGAATATCCGTGAGCACGACACAGAGTGCCATCGACATCGCGCGGCGAGGGTTTGGTATTACCCGAGCCTTGTCCTACCAGGTCATGGACGATATCGCCCAGGGTGCCCTGGAAAGCGTACTGGATGCGTATGAGCCCGAAGCCCTGGCGATCGACATCGTCGTGCGCAAGAACCATTGCGCGTCGATAAAGGTCCGCACGTTTGTCGACTTTCTGGTCCAGCACCTGAAAGACGATCCGTTCCTGCGCACCGAGCGTTGCATGCCCTGCCCAGCAGTCCAACCGTAGTTCCGCCAAGGATCCTTTCATGACAAACACTTCTCTCGACAGCCAGCCTCCCGGCTACGTACCTGACACGGTATGGACGCCGAAAAACAACTACGGTGGCCAGTTCGGCAGCATCAACCAGCCGGTTTCGGGCGCCCGCTTCGAACAGCAACTGCCGGTTGGCAAGCACCCGTTGCAGTTGTACTCCCAGGGCACGCCCAACGGACAGAAGGTCACCATCCTGCTGGAAGAATTGCTCGCCGCCGGGTATTCGGAGGCCGAATACGACGCCTGGCTGATCGATATTTTCCAGGGTGATCAATTCGGCAGCGGTTTCGTGGGCATCAACCCCAACTCCAAGATCCCTGCGCTGGTCGACTATTCCGTGACGCCCTCCATCCCGGTGTTCGAAAGCGGCTCGATCCTGGTCTATTTAGCGGAGCGGTTTGGTGCCTTTCTGCCGACCACCCGTCGGGCACGCACCGAGACGTTCAACTGGCTGATGTGGCAGATGGGTTCTGCGCCATTTGTGGGGGGCGGGCTGGGACATTTCTACGCCTACGCGCCGATCAAGATCGAGTACGCCATCGATCGCTACGCCATGGAAACCAAACGCCAATTGCATGTGCTCGATACACACCTGGCGACCCATGAATTCCTGGCGGGCGATGAGTACACCATTGCCGACATGGCCGTGTGGCCCTGGCATCCGGGCAGCCTGTTCGGGGTCTACGGCACCCATGCCTTTCTCGCGGTCGAGGAATACACCCATCTGATGCGCTGGTATCACGCCATCGCCGCACGCCCCGCCGTGGCCCGAGGCCGCATCGTCAATCGCACGTCTGGCGAACCGCAAATGTCCCTGCGTGAGCGCCACGACGCTGCCGATTTCGAACCGTTTTTCAACTAACCAACCTGTCGTTCGCATCAACACAGGTGATAGTGGAATGGCTGAACTGCGTCACCACCGATTGGCACATAGCCGTGGCTGTGATGTTTTAGCCGTTCATGGACGCAAAGTCGAAGCCCGGAAACGAAAAAAGCCCGCTCAATGAGCGGGCTTCTTGGGGTGACCTGGCGTTCAGTGTTCCAGGTGACCAAATATGGCGCAGCGGACGGGACTCGAACCCGCGACCCCCGGCGTGACAGGCCGGTATTCTAACCGACTGAACTACCGCTGCGCGTAACACGTAAAACGAATGGTGGGTGATGACGGGATCGAACCGCCGACATTCTGCTTGTAAGGCAGACGCTCTCCCAGCTGAGCTAATCACCCTTCGTTTCGGTGTGGGCGCATCATACACCAAAAAATCGTAATGTCTTGATTTAAATGCAATTTATTTAAAAAAAGTTTAAATCGCGATTTTTTGCCATATTCCGGACAAAGAAAAGCCCGCGATTAAGCGGGCTTTCTGTGGTGACCTGGCGTTCAGTGTTCCAGGTTACCGAATATGGCGCAGCGGACGGGATCATGACTCATCCTCTAAATCATTGAAAGGCCGAGGTTTCCATAGCCTAGCGTGTCGTTGATGGACTCGATTGTGTACTTCTAACGACCAGCTGGCAATCTGAACACCGCGGCAGCTTGGTGCAATGCCAGAGCGTATCCGGGCAAATCAAAAAAAATCAGCTACGCGAATACGCAATTCGCGAACTCGGGCTTGCTTGACGACAACGTAGAAGAACAACCTGCCACAGCGGAAGCCAAAAGCCAACTATCAAAATCCTTGTCTTCAATGGTTTGGATCTCGACTGATTGCATAGAGCCCTCCTGAAATACGAATGGCCGCTTCGCTGCTGCATGCGACGGAGGCGCAGACGTGGCTGGTTGGTCTTCGGCTCTTGGCGGACCCTGCACCTATGCCCCGATGGGTTTCACACCGTACTTTTGATAGTAGGTGCTGGTGATTTCGTCCTGACTTCGAGGGGGGTCGGCCAGGACATGGGCAGGAGACAGCAACGGAGAGATCGAGATGGTTTCGATTTTGACAATGTGATCGACAGGGTACTCTGGACCATTCGCCGTTCGAACCCAGTTGGCGATCGCCAAGGACTCGTCAGCATTTGCCGGAAGTATCAACGCACGGCCCTTAAATCGATAACCACGCCTCTGGAAGATGTCGACTACGTTAATTTCTACAGCAGGATTGCGCTTCAGATTCAGTATCGTCTGGGGCGATGCAATATCGGCAAAGTAGAGAACGCCATTCGTGACCGTCAAAGACGCCTTCGGTGACAGATTAGGCGTTCCGTCTTCGTTGACTGTCGCGACGAACGACAGTATCGCCTGCTTGATAATCGCCTCCATGTCAGCAGTGATTTCAATCATAGAGATGCCCCTCTCCCATGACCATGAAGTCGGTCGTCGCAAGTGCTTTGTCCCTCGCTAATGTGGCCTGGTCCCGGTCGAGAAATGCAGTGGCCTGCACGGAGAGGAATTGCAGGGTTTTCAGCCCAATGCTGCCCAGCACCACCGACAGATACGGTGTGAGAAAATCGGGCTGGTTGGCTCGGTCCCCGGTAAAGACGCCACCGGAAGCGATGCCGATAAACACGGGACGATCCCGGAACATTCCCACCTTCCCGGACGGCGTCGACATGAACGTGCGACCAGCGCGAAGGATTTGGTCGATCCACGCCTTGAGGACCGACGGAACGGTTAAGTTATTCATGGGCGTTCCGATGACAATTACATCTGCCGCTTCGACTTCCTGAATAAGCACCTCGGAAAGCTCCAACGCGCCCCTCGGCGGGGCCGCCAAAGTCGCCGGCGACGACAGTGCAGTTTCGTAGTCAGGCGAAGCGTGTGGCAGGGGGGCAGAGGCAAAGTCTCGCCGGCTGATGCTCGCACCGGGCGCAACCTCAAGGAGCTTTTTGACGATAGCCGCTGAAAGCCGGCGGCTGTGCGATTCAGGGCGTGAACTGCAATCAATATGGAGGATGTTCATGCGAACAATCCCGATGATTTTACGAAGCCAATTACGACGATCTTCATCATTTATTCTCCTCGGTTAGTTGCCGTCACTTCTAGCCCGCGCTGCACCGCCGGACGCGCAAGGCCACGGTTGAACCATGCTTGAACATGAAGAAAGCGGTCGAAGCCGACGAGCTCGCGTGCTTCGTAAAAGCCGATCAGGTTGCGCACCCAGCCGAGCAGCGAAATATCGGCAATACTGTAATCAGCTCCCATCACCCAGTCACGACCTGCGAGCCGGTTGTCAAGGACGCCAAGCAGCCGCACCGATTCGGTTGCGTAGCGGTCGCGCGGGCGCTTGTCCTTATAGTCTTTGCCGGCGAACTTATTAAAGAAGCCGACTTGGCCGAACATCGGCCCGACTCCGCCCATCTGCCACATCACCCACTGGATCGTTTCGTAGCGGGTGTTCGGATCGGACGAGATAAATCGTCCTGTCTTGTCGGCAAGATAGAGGAGGATTGCACCCGACTCGAACAGCGCAAGCGGCGCACCGCTCGGCCCATCAGGGTCGTAGATTGCGGGAATCTTGCCGTTGGGGTTGAGCGCGAGAAAGGCTGGCTCGCGACTTTCGTCTGCCATGATGTCGATTCGATGTGCTTCGTAGGTGAGGCCGGTTTCCTCAAGCATGATGCCGATCTTCACCCCATTGGGTGTCGGTAGGGAAAAGAGCTGCAACCGATCGGGATGCCGCGCCGGCCAGCGTGCGAAAATAGGATGATCAAGTGTCACTTTCTTGCTCCTAATTAGTGGATGCATATGAAAAGCCCAGACACACTCCTAAGATTCTCACTTAGGCGCATCCTTGTTAGATTTCTTAACGGTATCTCTCGGAAAAATAATAATAAATCACCAGTTAAGGTTACTGCGTTTGGTATTTTTTAAATCTGGAACAACATGTCCAATATCATCAACTCTGTAAAAGTCATGAATTTCTTCAGCTTTCAATTCAACTACAGCTTTACGTGACACAGGGTCACTGCTTAATTTTACCAAGGTATTTTTGTGGGTTCGGCTATCAGTTTTGGTAATGGCGTTCATTTTCTCGACCGCATATGATCACATGAATTTTTTTAGTGCGCACCCGAATAGAACCAACATTTTTCATATAGTTATCTCATCATAAATTCATTAATGCTTGAGACAAACAATAACATCGGGACTATTAGAACGATAACCCATCAAATCTAATAAGGTTGATCTCACAGATCAAGAGGTACGAAATCATTATGCCCGTTACGTGGTAAGCGCTCACCGGATGAACAAAGGCCTTTTAAACTGCTTGACCGCGCCAACAGACGAGGCGCGAAAACGCCTTAACTAGCAAAATTGGACCTCTGTAATGAGGTCCCATCGAGAACAAAAATCGAAGTCATCTTCAGCGATAGTTAATTTCAGACGACCGTTAATTAGTACAACCTAGCCTGCTGTTACGTCAGGAAAATCAATATCAGTGT
>NZ_JACART010000160.1:0-309 GCF_013386445.1 Pseudomonas sp. P7759 | reverse complement strand
GCGCGAGCGTAAGCGCACCCGCCCCAAGAAAAGGCAGCGGACGCCTTACCGCTGCTTGCAGCCACGGGCGATACCGCTGCTTGGTGGCCGCGATCACCCGCACTTCCTTCTCTGCGACCTGTTTGCGCATCAGCACCGCGATCATGGCCGGCACGAAGGTCAGCGACAGCACGAAGGCTGACGCCAGCGCCAGCATCAGTGTGATGACCATCGGCGAGAACATCTTGCCCTCGACGCCCTGGAAGGTCAGGCACGGCAGGAAAACCAGGAAGATGACGAGCTGGCCATAGACCGTGGGGCGGACCATCT
>NZ_JACART010000159.1:0-430 GCF_013386445.1 Pseudomonas sp. P7759 | reverse complement strand
ACTATTGGCACACACGGGGCAATACCAGCACAAGCTAGTCTCGCGGGAACGCTCGTCAGCATACGAAAGAGCTTAAGGCACGCCTATTCGCACTGTCAGGGTCACTTGGGTGTTTGACTATTAGATACCCTAGTAGTCCCGTTCTTCCTTCCAGAGGTATGTGGCTGCGTGGTCAAAAGTGCGGCATTCGTATTTGCTCCTCGTGTTTACTCTCACAAACTTGAGTACACACCGCCCGTATGCTTCTTGTGGAACTGGACAACTGATTCTTTGGTCATCCTGAAGTTTAGCGTGCATAGTGAAAACGGAGTTGCTGACGTCGAAAGCGACATTGGGATCTAGAGGAAGGAAAAGTCGTAAACATCCGTTCACGAGGCGGACACTGATTGACACGGTTTTGCTGATGGTTAGGGGATTAGGTTAAATTGAG
>NZ_JACART010000158.1:0-330 GCF_013386445.1 Pseudomonas sp. P7759 | reverse complement strand
TCGCCTTCTTCCAGTTGCAGACGGATCGCATGGGTGGAAATCGCTGCCAATAATTCGCTGAACTGCATGGGGTAACCTGCCTGATAAGTCACGGTGGAGAAGAAAGTCCGTTTTCAGCTGCCGCTTGAATCGGGTGCTGTGCGCCCCGCCTCCAAAAAGCGGGCGCAGCCGGGGGCCTGGAGAGGCTTCCGGCAGGCTTGGAAAATTAAGGGATTTGGCAGGCGGGGGGTGACATGGGAAGCGGGGACAAGGGGGAATTGGATTGGTTCAATCTCGATTGGGGAACACCGCCTTCGTGTAATGAGCGGGCTTGTTGTTGTGGTGGTGAGC
>NZ_JACART010000157.1:0-320 GCF_013386445.1 Pseudomonas sp. P7759 | reverse complement strand
AGCGGCTGCAGTCGTCGTTCCCGAATTTCACACCGCCTGCACCGTACAAGTTGCCCGACAACCCGGACAGCCTGCTCGACCGCTCCGATCTCGTGTTCATCAACCCCGTGGGCACCGGATACTCGGCGGCCATCGCCCCGGCCAAGAACAAAGACTTCTGGGGCACCGACCAAGACGCCCGCTCCATCGACCGCTTCATCCAGCGCTACCTGACGAAGAACTCGCGCTGGAATTCGCCCAAGTTCCTGTATGGCGAGTCGTATGGCACGGCGCGCAGTGCGGTGCTGTCATGGGTGCTGCATGAAGACGGCATCGAGCTG